>DATNQP010000188.1:0-8090 GCA_036703965.1 Leptolyngbyaceae cyanobacterium | reverse complement strand
CATTTCTCCTATACTACTTATGGTATGACTTCAGGTAGGATATGGCTAAAATCTCTATCTCACTGCCAGATGAATTACTGAATTACCTAGACCAAAAAGTTGAAAACCGCAGTGCGCTCATTGAATCTCTCTTACAACAATGGTGGCAGCAGCAGGAAGATGCAGCACTGGCTCAAGCTTGTTCACTGGTTGATGAACTGGAATTAGGCTGGGGGAGCGAATGGCAGCAGGCGGCAACTACAGACTGGGAAGCATCTGGATTGTGACCTTTGACCCATCAGTAGGCACTGAAATTCGCAAAACCCGTCCAGCGCTAGTGGTTTCTGGCAGCGTGTTTAACGCTCAGCGTAGTAAAGTTACAGTTCTGCCCTTCACCTCAGCACGAGTGAATGACCCACGAATTTTGCCTGCGGTGGTGAGAGTGCCTTCATCACCGCAAAATGGGCTATCAGTAGATAGCCTGCTGGTATGCGTCGAACCCATGACTTTTGATAAAGTGCGCCTAATTCAACGGTTGGGCGAACTAGAAGTCGAACTATTGCAGCAAGCTCAGGAAATCCTGCGCCGATACCTACAGCTCTAGCTGCAATTTATCGCCGCGCAAGAATGTCAGAGCGATCGCTCTCTAGCCGCTTTTGACTCCCATTGATTCCAGGATGGTATTTTACACCGTCAATGCCGATGGGGGCAGGAGTTCTCGCTTCTCGCCCTGTAAGACTTTAATTTGACCCTCATCGTCTACATCAACAAGGACTGCGTCTCCGTCTTTGATGCGACCACTCAGGATTTCCTCGGCAAGGCAGTCTTCCAACAGGCGGGTGATGGCTCGACGCAGAGGACGCGCTCCGTAACTGGGATTGTAACCTTCTTCCACCAAGCGCTCTTTGAATCGTTCAGTGACTTCCAAAGTAATTCCTTGCTCAGTTAAACGGCTGCATACTTCGCCTAACAGGATGGAAGAGATTTGTTTAACTTCATCCTTAGTCAGTTGCTGGAATACAATGATTTCATCAAGACGGTTGAGGAACTCTGGACGGAAGTAAGCTTTTAGTTCTTCATTCACCAGAGAGCAAATGAATCTGTAGTGAGATTCAGCTTTATTTTCAGATAATTCAAAACCAAGACCACCACCACCTTTTTCAATCACCTTAGAACCGATGTTGGAGGTCATAATCAACAGCGTGTTCCTAAAGTCCACGGTGCGACCCTTCGTATCAGTCAAACGACCGTCTTCCAAAATTTGCAGCAGCAGGTTGAACACGTCGGGGTGTGCTTTTTCGATTTCGTCAAACAGCACTACCGTATAGGGACGGCGGCGAACAGCTTCTGTCAGCTGCCCTCCTTCGTTGTAACCCACAAATCCGGGAGGTGAACCGATGAGCTTGGAGACCGTGTGACGCTCCATATATTCGGACATATCTAACCGAATCATGGCGGATTCAGACCCAAAGAAGTAAGCCGCCAGGGACTTGGCAAGTTCTGTTTTACCCACTCCAGTAGGGCCAGAGAAGATAAAACTGGCAATAGGTCGATTGGGATTACTGATGCCAACTCGGGCGCGACGAATTGCACGGGAAATCGCTTTGACGGCTTCTTCTTGACCGATGAGCCGCTGATGTAGGGTATCTTCTATCTGGAGCAGCTTTTCGGACTCGGATTCGGTCAGTTTGTTCACTGGGATTCCCGTCCATGAGCCGACAATGTATGCAATGTCTTCTTCATCTACCACGGGAGTGTACTCAGCATCAGTAGAGTTGGCGTTATTGTCTGGGACGAGCAAGCGAATCTCTGCCTGAATTTCTAGTTCGCGCACGCGCATTTCTCCTGCCTTGCTAAACTCTTGCAACGCGATCGCATCGTCTTTATCCTTTAGAACCAGGCGTAGTTCTTTGTTGAGGCTCTTGGCAGCTGATGGCACTTTCGAGTTGAGTATCCGGACGCGAGAACCGGCTTCATCAATCAGGTCAATGGCTTTGTCGGGCAGAAAGCGGTCTGAGATATATCGGTCTGAAAGCTTAGCGGCAGCTTCTAGGGCAAGGTCGGAGATTTTAAGCTTGTGGTGCTGCTCGTAGCGATCGCGCAACCCATATAAAATCTCGATCGTTTCCTCAACGCTGGGTTCATTCACCATCACCGGTTGGAAACGACGTTCTAAGGCAGCATCCCGCTCAATGTATTTACGGTATTCATCCAGAGTTGTTGCACCGATACACTGGAGTTCGCCTCGCGCTAGGGCAGGCTTCAGGATATTAGCGGCATCAAGGGTACCTTCTGCTGCCCCTGCCCCTACTAAAGTATGAACCTCGTCAATGACCAGGATTATATTCTTGCAAGAGCGGATTTCCTCTATGATTTTCTTGAGGCGTTCCTCGAACTCGCCTCGGTATTTGGTGCCTGCGATCAACGAACCCATATTTAGGGTGAGAACCTGTTTGCCTTGAAGGTTATCAGGAACATCGTTGTTGACAATACGCTGAGCTAGCCCTTCTGCCAGGGCGGTTTTACCAACTCCTGGCTCTCCTATCAATACAGGATTGTTCTTGGTGCGACGCCCTAGAATTTGAATCATTCGTTCAACTTCCTTTTGGCGACCCACAACGGGATCGACCCTGCCCTGCGCAGCTAGTTGAGTCAAGTTAGTGCCAAATTCGTCGAGGGTTGATGTCTTTTTACGGGTGCGGCTACTATCCAGGGCAACTGTCGTCTCGGAAAGCATCTGAATTACTCTAGTCCGGGCTTCTATTGAGTCAACTCCCAAGTTTAAGAGTACTTTTGCCGCCACACCCTCTCCATCCCGAAGCAGGCCCAGAAGCAAGTGTTCGGTGCCAACGTAGTCTTGCCCTAGTGTGCGAGATTCTTCCAGGGACAGCTCAAGAACACGCTTGCTCCTTGGAGTGAAGGGAATCTCAACAGCGACAAAGCCAGAACCCCGACCAATAATTTTTTCAACCTCTTCCCTTGCCTCTTTGAGAGTGACGCCTAGGGAGTGCAAGACTTTTGCCGCGACACCATTTCCTTCTCCAATTAGACCCAGAAGAATCTGCTCTGTACCCACAAAGTTGTGACCGAGGCGACGTGCTTCCTCATGGGCCAGCTTAATCACCTTAATACCTGTATCTGTAAAGCGTTCAAACATGGGTGTGTCCTTGTGGAGGGAGTAATTCCTGTCCCGTCTGGGTTGGGGATTTTAAGCCAGCCATTTCAACTAGAGCCTCTCTGTGAAACTGAACCACGCAGGAGGCTGATTCCCGATAAGCCACAGATGTGGATACTTTCAGTGTGATGTTGTTCTGCGTCGAGCTTAGTAACCGTTTCACCGTGCAGGGTTGCATTTTCCCCTTACAGTAGGCAACGATGCGATCGCCGACCTGAATATCTAGCGCTTGAATGTTCATTAATACTCATCCTCATGGTCAAGAAATTGGCTGAGTCAGTCCTATCCACCACAAACACAAATTTTCAGCACGACTCAACCGAGTTGCTGTTTATTCTCCTTTGGTGTCGTGGTTCGCTACCGCCCTTATTGCCCAAAGCCCGTCATATAGGAAGAGTAGGTTTCTCGCTCCTAGCTACTCAGCTGTTCTACTGTCTCTTGAGATTAGCACAAAAAGCCCTTTATAATATCAAAAAATAATTTCTAGAGTCAATAGAATACAGCTATACTGAAATTATTGTTCATCCAGGCTTAAAAAATGCTGGCTAAGTTAACGAAGCCGCTTCAAGCACTGACTTACCGGACGAGCCGTCACAGCCAAGAGGATATAGTCATAACCACTGAGCAATCAATAATGATTCAGCCTACTTGCCCTTTCTGCTCAGACACTTTACTCCGTCATGTGCGTTTGAGTGGACTTTACTGGCGATGTTGTGCCTGTCATCAAGAAATGCCAGCTTAGAAACTATTGCCGGAATGCAGCTACGCAATCCTCATAAGTAGACAAGTCGTAAGGCATCTATCTATAACTCGGGAAGACAAAGAGATCAACTTTATCCAATCAAGCGTTGTGCTTCAAGCCGAACTAGTTCCCAATTAGCACCGTTATCCCAACTTATAGTAATGAAGCACTAGGGTTTTTCTGCACATCTACAGGGTTCAAATAGCTTCGTAAAACTCTTCCAACGATACCTGATTTAAAAATGCTCAAACCGATAAAGACGAATTGTAAGTTACAACCCGTTGTTTTAATTGATCAGCAAGGTAAACGTTCCAACGGATATTATATCTACGACCATATTGACTTAGCCTTGTTCAGTAACCAGCCCTCACGCTGGACAGTTTTTGATAAAAACCGAGAAAAGTACGATTTCTATGGCTGCCTTGAATCAGCGATAAAAGTAAGAGATTAAAAGAGGTTCAACAGTAGAACAAATTCCACAAGAATAAGAAATAAAAAAGTAATGAAGACCGACGAATTTTTAAGTCGATATGCAGTGGGGCAAAGGGACTTTAGGGGAGTGAACCTGATGGGGGCACAGCTGAAAAAGAGCAATCTGAGTTATGCCAATCTTAGTGGCGCAGATCTCAGAGGCGCAAACTTAACTGCAGCCAATCTTAGTCATGCCAATCTTCGCTATGCTACCCTGACAGGGGCAAATTTAACGCACGCAAACTTGACAGAAGTCAATCTGACTGAGACTCACATTAGTGATGTCAACTTCAGTAGTGCTAACTTGCGTCGGACAATAATGCCTGATGGAACTCTCCACGTTTAGTTGGCTTTGTCAATTTGTAAAAGTTAATGCATTGGTGCCGTGAAGTTCCAGCAGAACAGCAGCAGGCGTAGGGGGTGCATTGCACACCGTAACTTTAAGGTAATCAGAAATCTGGCAAGACAGCTTTGCCCAGGCTGCACAGTCTGTGATTGAGCAAGCGAACAGATCACCGCTTTTCTTCTAGCGCACAATGTCCTCGTATGAACTCCGGCGCAAGCGCTAATGCATGTCTACGAGAAAGCGATCGCATTTTAATTATTGCTCAGACAGTATTTGGTAGCTGGGAGCGATCGCCCGTTTAAGCTGCGCTACACCAACTCTGGCAAAGTAAGCGAACCAACTGATTATCCCCATCAGCTTAAAGCTAGTGCATCTCGGCAGAAATAATTCACCAGTTAGGAAGGGGCGAGAGGCTCTCTTGCAAGAGGGTTTTTCCCAATTGGTGGGAAACTTTCGCCGCGCTGCACTAGGGCATGTCTGCAAAGTCCAAAATCTAGGGTAGAAACCGGGTGCTCTCGCTCGGCGTTAGCCTAGTTGTTGAGACGACGACTCCTAAGGTAACCAGAAATCTGGCAAGATAGCTTTGCTTAAGCCTCGCACTGTTTGGTTGATAGTCCGAGCAATCTGAATATGCGGTTCGTCAGGTTCAACGGGTATGATGTTAGCCTTACTCCCACGCCCGAAGCGTTCAATCACCAGATTCGCCGCCTCCAAACCCGTGACATAAGCTTTCTCCTGCGACCAAGAACCGTGGTGAGTGACAATCCAATCGCCACTCATGAACACATTTTCAATACTTGTTATTGCCCTTAGTAGATACTGGTAGCTACCGGGTGCAAAGTGAGTCACGCCCTGCGGTACTCGGATAACACTGCTGTCGATAACCTTGGCTTCTCGAAACGCTGGGACACAGGTAGCTAAATCACGCTGAACTTTCTCCACAATTTGCTCATCACTCAGGGGTAGCAGTTGGTTAGCGTGGTAAAAGTCGGCTTCAATCACACTACCGGGTTCATCGCGGTATTCGTCGTGCAGCGCATTGAGGTCAAAAAACGTCCAGCCTGTTGTTGGGTCAAAGCCGAAGCAAGCATTAGAGGGATGGCGGATGCTCACTTTGCGGTCAAACCATAGCCGAGTCGCCAGCACATCAATTGCGCCTAGATTCGTCAAGTCCCGGAATTCGCGGTAACTTTGCAGACTGGGGCTAGCTGACACAATCTTTTTCATACCGCTGACGCTGATGGCAAAAATCACTGCGTCTGCCTCAAAGACTTCATCGCCGCAAACAACCCCTTTTGCTTTGCCACTGCTGTCGAGGAGGATATCGCTCACCCGTTGATTCGTCAGTACCCTTCCGCCAACTTTCTCGATGCGTTCAACCCAGGGCTTAAATATCATCTCCCCAACCGTTCCCCGACACCAAACCACATCAAAGTCGGGTTGGTGCGCGAGGATGAAGTAGTAAAGCATCCCCAAAGCTGCTGCTGCCGAACACTGTTCCCCTGGTGCAAATAAGCCTACCAGCAGCATCGGCTCGAAGGAATCTTTATAGAGTCGGGCGGAAACACCGAACTGTTTGAACAGTTCACGAGCGGTTACAAAGTCATAACGCCACCATGCCTCATCAGAGTTGTCAAAATCGACTACCGCATACAGTAAGGGTAAGGCAGAAAGGCGATCGCTCAGTGGCAACCGCTTGAACTGGGTATAGAGAAAGGTTCCTAGTGGGGTGGGGAGTCGCGGTTCGTTTTGGAAAATCGGCGATTCGACTTCCAATCCTGCGGGTGAATATTGCGAGGAACGGGTAAAAGGGGTGAAGGGATTGAGTCCCAATTCTCGAACTAGGGAAAAGATGTTGCTATAGGGATACCAGAAGCCATGGATACCGCCCTCAACAGAACGTCCTCCCGGAGTTTTCCAGCCTGCCACTAATCCACCGGGATAAGGAGCAGCTTCTAAGAGGGTGACATCGTAGCCTTGTTGTGCTAGGTGGTAGCTCGCTCCTAATCCTGCCCAACCTGCACCGACGACAACTACCCGTTTTTGTTCTGACACTTCTGGCATCCTGTACCTCGCGATTCTCTTTTTTCAGGATGACACGATTGGTAGGAGGGCAGAAAGACGGGTGTGGTTATAAGTAGTTGGTTGAGACTGACACGGGGAGGCTCTGACGCTCTGACGCGGAGAGATTAGACCTCTTGCATAAATCCTGGAATGCCCCCTAAATCCCCCAATTCTGGGGGACTTTGAGATAGACCTCTTGCATAAATCCTGGGATGCCCCCTAAATCCACGCCAGGTGCTCTACTTGGGGAGACCCCAAGACCGCACTGGCTCCCCAATTTTGGGGGACGCGAGAATTCAGGTTCCCCCCAGAATTGGGGGGCGAGGGGGGCGAAAATCGACTTTTGCAAGAGGTCTATTTTCTGCATATCACCAACTGGTTTTGACCGCACCCCAGAAAGACTGAGAAGCAGGTTGCTCGTGTATACTACTGGCTATTAATGCTTTGTTAATATGCTATCTTTACCTACTGGTTCCCCTACTCCACACAGAGAGTGTCAAATCCTTAGGCCAAAGTGTACTGACAAATGCTAGAGGTGCAACTTGCGGAACCGTAAACTTATCTTCACCTGGGTTCTAGTTGTTACAGTAGGACTTATCTACAGTGTTCATCTATTAGAACCACCACGACAGGATTGGTGTACTGGATTAGAATATCTGCCCTCCAACCGCCCCACTACCAGTGTCCATCCCATCAAAGTCGTTGTCGAACCTTGGCTAGGTCAGCATCAAATATATGGGATTTTTCAGATTGAGAGTAAGAGATGCTACTTTGGTAAGCCAGCCGTACTAACAGTGGTTGGCGCAGGTAAGTACTGTGAAGGTGTATATATTTTTGGTCAACATCTTGAAGGAATAGAAGCCCCTCCGGGGTACTACCTAACGAAACATTACATTAGAACTCGCATGGCGCTGCGGTTGGCTACCCAAGGATTGTTAAATCAACTCAAGCAACCCCGTAACTGGACGTTGACTTATGCCCAGTAAAATTAGCCAAACTGAGATGCGATCGCACACTCTAATATAGACCCAGAAAAAATACATGCATGCTTTGATTAGGGTATTAGCGATTGTATTTTATCTGCGGGCTTGCTGGTCTTGTGGACTGGGGTAGTGCCGACAGAGCAAGCCAAGCCGCAGCAGTTGATTTAGCTCAAACACTACCAGGTAGGGTCAGCGTAGAGATTAATCGTCAACTCTTCACGTCCTGCTGGAACAGCGCTGATGCAGGCACAAATTGTCGCCCCATCCTCAATCTCCACCTCACAGGCATGACAAGACCCCATCAAGCAACCTGTGGGAATAAAGACACCA
>DATNQP010000187.1:0-6575 GCA_036703965.1 Leptolyngbyaceae cyanobacterium | reverse complement strand
ACCTTATCTATCGGTCTGTTCGGTAAAGTCACTCATGACCACAAAAGCTTCTAATAGTGTTCAATCAGAGTTCCAACCTCGTTCTGGTACCGAAAAGGCACTGGATCGGGGTTTTATCTGGCTAACTCGTATCTTGGCACTAGCAGTTGCTGGGCTTTTGCTCTTCATAGCCATAACAGTTGCGATTAGAGCGATGCCTGCTATCCAGGAATATGGTCTGGGATTTCTAACTTCAAGTGACTGGAACCCGGTTGAAGGACGAGAAAACTATGGTGCGCTTCCTATAATCTATGGGACGCTCGTCAGCTCCGCGATCGCACTGCTTCTAGCAATACCCCTAGGAGTCGGAACAGCAGTCTTCTTGAGCGAAGATTTTCTGCCTCTATCCATTCGGACACCGATGGTTTTCCTGGTGGAGCTTTTAGCGGCTATCCCTAGTATTGTGTACGGTCTGTGGGGTATTTTTGTCCTAGCTCCTTTTCTCATGCCATTTGGGCGGTGGCTTCACAACAACTTCGGTTGGATTCCCCTGTTTTCCACACCTCCAGGCAATCGCTCAATGTTAATTGCTGGCGTGATTTTGACAATCATGATTTTGCCAATCATCACAGCCATCTCCCGCGATTCTCTGGCTTCCCTTCCTCCCGATCTGCGACAGGCATCGCTAGGTTTAGGCGCAACGCGCTGGGAAACGCTCTTCAGGGTACTCATACCAGCCGCCTTTTCCGGTATTGTGGGTGGAATCATGCTAGCGCTAGGTCGGGCGATGGGAGAAACAATGGCTGTGACTTTGGTCATTGGTGCGTCTAATCAAATTACTCCTTCCCTACTAGCGCCTGCCAATACGATCGCCTCCTTACTTGCCCTTCAATTTGCTGAAGCCAGAGGGTTGCAAGTTGCGGCTTTGATGTATGCGGGGTTAGTCCTGTTCATCCTAACGCTGATTGTCAATATCTTTGCGGAGTTGATTGTTCGCCAGGTAAAGAAGTTCTAGCGATTAGAAAAAGCCTGCTGCCCCTGTGATTTTAGTTTTACCTTATGTCAAGTCGCCTTGAGGATAAATCTTCTTTTGACTCCCCTGCCAGGGGTTTGACTCGCTCTTACAGTAGTCCGCGATCGTTGTTTGGGATTGTCATGACAATCTTGGCAGGTGCGTGTTTAGTGATTGCACTTATCCCTCTATTCGCAGTGCTAATCTATGTTATCGGTCAGGGGATAGGTCGTCTTGATGTCAACTTGTTGACCAAGTTACCTCCACCTCCAGGTTTGAAGGGAGGTGGAATTGCTAATGCGATTCTTGGTACCCTTATAACAGTAGGAATTGGTACTCTAATTAGCCTACCTTTTGGCGTCTTTGCTGCCGTTTATTTATCAGAGTTTAGTTCCGGTAACGTTTCTCGCTGGATTCGCTTTGCAACAAACGTACTGGCTGGCGTTCCTTCAATCATTGCTGGAATATTTGCCTACGGACTTATTGTGGCAACGACGGGAAAGTTCTCGGCATTCGCTGGCGGAGTGGCACTAGCCGTACTCATGTTACCGACGATTATACGAACAACTGATGAGGCGCTACAGATAGTCCCACAAGATGTAAGATGGGCATCCGTAGGAGTGGGGGCTTCTAATTACCAAACCGTGTTGAAGGTAGTGATACCCGCAGCAATGCCCGCTATTATTACAGGAGTTACTCTAGCGATCGCTCGTGCGGCTGGAGAAACAGCCCCATTAATTTTCACAGCCCTCTTTTCAAACTTCTGGCCGAGGTTGTCGCCCCAGACATTATGGAACCAACCGATCGCCACCCTTTCAGTTTTAATCTACAACTTTGCCACAGTTCCCTTTCCAGCTCAGCAGGAGTTAGCTTGGGCAGCTTCCTTAATCCTAGTGTTTATGATTCTGCTGACTAGCATACTCGCCCGCTGGGCAACCCGTAGGCAAATCTATTAAAGAAAACTTGGCACTCTGGTACTTGTGGTGGAAATCCCGATTTGCGGGTAATAGGTAATGGGTAATGGGTTTGTAGACCACCGCCAGAAAAATGCCTCCCTGTCTATGAGACTATCAACTTAAATCCAAGTGAGATTTTTATGTCTTTTCATCAGCAAACTGTCCATCATAATCAGCAAACTGCCAATCAAACTGAAACCGTTCTAAGTACGGAAAACCTCGATATTTACTACGGTAATTTTTTGGCGGTTAAGGGTATTAATGTAGCCATTCCTAAAAATCGCATTACTGCCTTTATCGGTCCTTCTGGTTGTGGTAAAAGTACCTTGCTCAGAAGCTTTAACCGCCTCAACGATTTAATCAATGGATTTCATGTAGAAGGTAAAGTTTATTATTATGACCAAGACCTCTACGCTGCAAAGATTGATCCAGTAGAGGTAAGGCGGCGAATTGGCATGGTCTTCCAAAAGCCAAATCCCTTTCCAAAATCAATTTATGACAATATCGCGTATGGGGCGCGGGTTAATGGCTTCAAAGGCAATCTGGATGAGTTGGTAGAAAACTCGCTGCGGCAAGCCGCCCTCTGGGATGAAGTCAAAGATAAACTGAAGCAAAATGGTCTGGCGCTATCCGGGGGACAACAGCAACGTTTGTGCATTGCCCGCGCGATCGCCATCAATCCTGATGTCGTGCTGATGGATGAACCCTGTGCCTCCCTCGACCCCATCTCAACGCTCAAGGTTGAAGACTTAATGCACCAACTTAAAGAGCAGTACAGCATTGTTATCGTTACCCACAATATGCAGCAAGCCACTCGCGTCGCTGATATGACGGCATTTTTCAATGCCAAAGCAACAGAGAAGGGTGGGAAACAGGGTTACTTAGTGGAGTACGATCAAACCGAAAATATTTTCCAAAACCCTCAGCAGGAAGCAACCAGAGATTACGTAAGTGGACGCTTCGGTTAACCTACTGCATCTTCGTCACAGAGGTAAAAGAAATTTTCAGAACTGGTGAAAAGCTTTCGCGGCGCTGCACTAGCTCTGTGTACTATGTAAGGCGGTTCACAAGAAAGCCTTTCATTTGGCTGTTAAACCTTAAATTCAGCAGGTTGCTGGTCTAGTCAGAGGTATTTTTAAGGAAACTAGATTTCTACAAAAATATCATGTTAAGACCAGTCTCCCTCAACCATATCTTCCAACTCGAAGGCGGTGCTGAACCCGTTTCACTTCAATTCAGCCTAAGCGATCGCGAAGCAGATTTTGTCAATGAAGTTGGCGTTTTCCTGGTCGATGACGACCTAGGCACCATCGGAAGTATAACTCCCGGCACGCCAGAATACCTCTTTTCTGCCCTCAGTCAAGGCAACGTGATTTTCTCCGCTCTCTCAAACGGGGTATTTCCCAACTTAGATTCTAGACGGCTGTTCAGCTTTAATGGCAATGCTCGCCTAGGATTCTACCTGGTATCTAACAGCACTACTGATCAGGTGTTAGCGGATTTGGCAGCAGGAGGCACCTCAGCTAATGTCTTTTTTGCCAATGCCAATGCTAATGCTAATGAGTTTAACTATTCACAAGTGTTGGAACTTACTGACAGCATCCTTACCCTAGCTTGGGAAGACCAACTAGCAGGGGGTGATTTTGATTTCAACGACTTGGTGCTGAGAATGCAAGTGACCAATACCCCACTACCGCCAGAAGCAGCGCGGCAAGGGGAGCGAGAGCTAATTGATTTGCGCAACCAGTCGGGTTTAATCTCTATCAGTACTCAGGTGAATAGAGACGCTGCCTTTAACAACAGTGTTGGATTTTATACGATTGATGACCTTACAGGACGCATTGGCAATCTAGTACCGGGAGATGCGGGGTATGCCGAAGCAGCAATTAGAAACCGCGTGGACTTTAGTAACGGATTATCAGCAGGAGTGCTGCTGGCACCGTTTTTAATTGCCGATAGCACTCCAGAAAACTTTCTCACTCAAAATTCCTCGAATCAGCCTAATCAGGGAGCGTTAGCTTACTTTTCTTTCCTAGATGCCAACCCTGACCGGATTGACCACATCCGCCTGCTAGGGGATAACACCTTTGCCTTTGAAGATGTATTCGGTGGGGGTGATTTGGATTATAACGATTTAGTTATCCAGCTTAGCTTTCCTACTTCCAGCAATAACCCGCCAATTCCTGATCCAACTCCAATTCCTGATCCAACTCCAATTCCTGATCCAACTCCAATTCCTGACCCAATTCCAATTCCTGACCCAACTCCAATTCCTGATCCAACTCCAATTCCTGACCCAAATACCAATGAAATTCAGGGTACGGTGTGGAACGATATTAACGGTAACGGTGTACAAGACCCTAGTGAACTTGGACTGGCAGGCTGGACTATCTTTATTGACCAAAACCAGAATAGTCAGCTTGACGTTGGTGAGGTATCTACCACGACAGACGCTAATGGCAATTATACTTTCACGGCTCTAGGGTCAGGCAGTTATACGGTTGGCGAAGTGTTGCAAACAGGTTGGCAGAGAACGTTTCCTACTGTCCCTCCTACAGTAAACCTTAATGCTGGCCAGACTGCTACGAATATCAACGTTGGTAATCGTGCTAACTTGCAGGACATCGAACTAACGTTGACACCTTTGGTCACAGGTCTCACAAACCCAACAGATATTACCAATGCTGGTGATGGAAGCGATCGCTTATTTGTGGTTGAGCAAGGGGGTCGCATCCAGATCATTCAGAATGGTGCGCTGTTAGCGACGCCGTTCCTTGATATCTCCAACCGCATCAGTACTGGAGGTGAGCGAGGGTTGCTCGGCATGGCTTTCCCACCAAACTACGGCAGTAGAGGTTACTTCTATGTGAACTACACCGATACGGCTGGCAATACAGTAATATCTCGCTATCGTCTCACAGACAATCCCAACCTAGCCGATCCCAACAGTGAAGAGATTATCTTAACAGTTCAACAGCCCTTCCCTAACCATAATGGTGGACAGCTGGCTTTTGGTCCGGATGGTTATCTCTACATCGCTATGGGTGATGGCGGTGGTGGTGGAGACCCCCTCAACAACGCTCAGAACCCACAATCCCTATTGGGAAAAATCCTACGCATCGATGTAGAATCGGCAGGAGTACCTTATGCCATCCCCAATAGCAATCCCTTTTTAACACCCAATGACCCCAATAATGAGGTTCGCGATGAAATTTGGGCGCTGGGACTGCGTAACCCGTGGCGTTTTTCGTTTGATCGCCTCACTGGGGATGTTTACATTGGCGATGTAGGGCAGGGAGTTTTGGAAGAGATTGACTTCCAACCCGCTACTAGTCAGGGTGGCGAAAACTATGGCTGGAACATCATGGAAGGGTCTAGTCGTTACAACAATAACCCAAATGATTTAACAGGTTTAGTACTCCCTGTCATAGAGTATAACCATACCCAGGGACAGTCTGTCACTGGCGGGATGGTGTACCGGGGTCTGCTTGAACCGAATTTGCAAGGTGTCTACTTGTACGGAGATTTCATTAGTGGACGCATCTGGGGGTTAAGACCTAATAGCAGCGGATGGGAAAACACTCTCCTGCTCGATACTTCTTACGGGGTTTCTACGTTCGGAGAGGATCAGTCTGGTAATTTGTATCTAGCAGACTACTTTAATGGTGGTATCTACAGCGTTTCTGTTTAAGTAATGGCATGAGATTTGTCCAAAAGCTGAAGGGTAATGGGGAATGGGTAATACGTAGGTCTTTCCCATTCCCCATTACCGATTACGACAAAATCCCCCACATTTCAGTCGGGGGATAAGTTTAAGAAAATTGCGCTTCTACCACTAGAGCGCCAGTCAAGTAGAAATATTTGACAAAATATCCAATACGAGGGGTGATTCATGAATTGCCCCTCGTATTGGTTCTATGCAACTGAGAACAGCGATATTTTAGGCAACAGAACCTCGAACTTTTAAAACGTCTGGCGTGATAAGCGTCACACTACTAGCTGATGAAGTTTTGGCAGATACGGGTGCGCTTTGGGAAAGTAGTTTATTGTAAAGACAACTCAGCCTGGATGCCACACTATCCCAACTCAAGGCAATTTCCACACGTTGCCGAGCGACTTGACCCATTTGCTCTCCCCAAGCTGGATTGCGAAGGATACGGTCAATCGCTTGAGCAAAGGCAGTGTCGTCTTGGGGTGGCGCGAGTAAACCCGTTACTTCCGGCACCACTGTGAACTGCAAGCCTCCAACATTACTGGCAACAACTGGTGTCCGACAAGCCATTGCCTCAATTGCCACTAGACCAAAGGGTTCGTAGTGACTGGGTACGACACACACATTCGCCGCTGCGTAGTAAACTGGTAATTCTGCTTCACTAAGTCGTCCAGGGAAGGTGGTGAAGCTATCTAAATTGAGTTCTTTAACAATACCCTTAATGCGATCGCACTCCATACCGTCACTCTGACCCGGACGAAAGCCTCCGCCAATGATCAGCTGTAGATCATCGTTACCGCAGCACTTTGATTTTGCGATCGCCCTGACGAGAGTTTCAATTCCCTTGCGCCGGTCAAAACGACCGACATACAACACCACCTTAGCTTCTGGTGGAATACCAAGCTGTTGCCGTGCC
>DATNQP010000186.1:0-4708 GCA_036703965.1 Leptolyngbyaceae cyanobacterium | reverse complement strand
AGAAAAACCACTTATCGCGGTTTTGGAAACCGCTAATTGTGGTTTTGCTCCTAACGGGTACTGTTGTAGTCTTACTGCCCTTGGTCATCGTGTTCCTCGCGTCCCTAGTACCTACCGAGGCAACAACTGGTACAAGCCTCTTGCCAAAGGCATCAACATTGGCTAACTATCACCAGGCTTGGCAGCACGGCAACTTTCTTTTGGCGTTTGCTAATTTGAACTTTGTGGCACTAGTGGTGACTTGATTTCAGATTATCACCTCCGCCCTGGAAGGTTATGCGCTCTCTCGGCTCCTTTATCGCGGAGTCTCAGCATCCTTAGGATTGAGTTGGATCGCTTTATGATCGGCTGTGACTGCCTCCTCCAATTTCTTCTGGCGATGCAAGGCAACCCCTAAGTTGGTGTAATCCTCGGCATCGGTGGGGTTAAGTTGAATTACCTGGCGATAGGCGGCAACTGCCTCATCCAGTTTCCGTTGGTCATACAGCGCATTCCTGAATATCGTTTCCGGCATTTTGAGCTGCATTGCCTTGCTGAACTAGCTGCTCGCGCATTTGGGCGACGGTCATTCCAGGAAGGGTTCCCAACAACAGCGTCAACAGGGGACGTAATTTCTTTGCATATTCTGCTTGAGTAATTAAGCTTTGATCTTCAAGAAGATTCATGGATTATTATTAGACTAGTGTTAATTTAATTTAAGCTTTATTGAGAACAAAGTTAGTTAAAGCCAAAAAAAAATTCTTGTGATACTGTTGCAGCATAATTAGGGAAATATACAGGGTGTGATCATGAATGTTACTACACTACAAGATATTCAAAAGCATATTCCGATAGTCGGAGATGTCAACATCAAAAGCCCAATAGCCTACCAAGTAACCCGTAAGACTATCGCCTTATCCAACGCCCTGCAAATTGCAGGAGCTGAAGCTTATATCAATGGACTAGAAGTTCCAGATCCTGTATTGAAATCGCTGTTCGATACCTCGGCAACAATCATCTATAAGTATTTTCCCTCATTCTTAGTTGCTTATGATTGGGTATCAAAAGAAAGTGAACAGTTGGCAGAAGGCTCACGAGAGCTAATGAAGATTCAGTATGATCTGCCTGAAGCAATGTTTAGTCTCCTATTAGGAGAGGGACAACTCATTTATCCCAAATACACGATGGCTTTGTGGGAGAAAGGAGCATCAAACCTTGAGCAAGCCCAATTGCATATGCTCGATGACGTGATTGAAAAAGTTGGAATAAAAGACGGGGATGAAATCTTAGATTTAGGCTGTGGTTGGGGTGCTGCCTCTCATTATATTCTCTCCAAGTTTCCTAATTGTAAAGTCACAGCTCTTAATTTGAGCCATGAGCAATGTGAATATATACGCAAGAAAAGGCGAGACCCCCAGAGCCAACTCAGTTCAGGGCGATTTACTCTGCATGAACAAGATTTCAATGAAGCTAAATTTGAAACAAAATTTGATAAAATTCTGGCCATTGGACTTTTTGAACACATAGGAAATTTAACAAAATCGTTTAAAAACTTAGCATCTTTTTTGAAAGACGATGGAAAAGTATTTATTCACATCATCAGTACCAGCTTACCTCACAATATTACCCACCCTTTTATCCAACAGTATATTTTTCCCAATATGCGGGTGTGGAGTTATGATACCATCTCTAGTTTTAATCAAGATTTAAAAACCATTAAGAAATGGTATTTAAATGGAGCTAATTACTCAAAAACCCTGCAAAGTTGGTTAAAGAATTTTGACGATAATCAGGAAAAAATCAAAGATTTAAATTATGGCATGAGTTACACAAAGTTCCGCAAGATATGGAGGCTTTATTTAATATTGTGTATTGCCCACTTTGAAGGTTGTGATGGAAAAATATTAGGTAATGGGCAATATTTGATGGTTCATGCTTAATAGTTGAGCAAGGTCTCTAAGGGGTTAGGGTCAAAAAAAGTTAAGTTGGACATAACCAGCCCGCTTATACGTTGCTGGCCATTATTCCATAGTTCCCTAAACAGAGAATTTTCGATCAGTTATTACAAGCATAGAGTCAAAACAGTATAAATGCTTATGATCCTTCAGAAAAACTACTTATCGCGACTTGGGCAATTGCTGATTGTAGTTTTGCTGCTAGTCGGTGCGGCTTTGGTTCTGCTACCCTTAGTCATCGTTTTCCTCACGTCCCTAGCACCCGCTGGTGCGACAACGGCAGGAAGCATCTTGGCAGGTATCCCAAGGTTAGATAACTATCAGGAGGCTTGGCGGCGCGGTAACTTTCTTCTAGCGTTCGCTAATTCCACCGGCGTAGCACTGGCAGTGACTGGTTTTCAGATTATTACCTCCGCCTTGGCAGGCTATGCTTTGGCGCGGCTGAAATTTCGGGGGCGTCAAGCGCTTTTGTTGATTGTTTTGGCAACTCTGGTAATACCGTTTCAGATTTTAGTAGTGCCGATTTTTCTGGTGTTGAGATGGGGTCACCTGGTCAACACTTACGGCGCACTGATTTTGCCCACGGCAGCAAATGGCTTTGGAATTTTTCTGTTGCGGCAGTATTTTCTCACGGTGCCGGTGGAATTAGAAGAGGCGGCGGCACTGGATGGAGCAAACCGGCTGCAAATTCTCTCTTTGGTGATGCTGCCTCTGTCTCGACCGGCGTTAGTGACGCTATTTCTATTTACCTTTATCGCAGAGTGGAATGATTTATTTAAACCGCTCGTTTTCACCACACGACCGGAGTTAAGGACAGTTCAGCTAGCGTTGGCAGAGTTCCAGGAGCAATTTACAAATAACTGGTCGTTACTGATGGCGGCTGTAGTAATTGCGACGGTGCCGGTGGTGTTGCTATTTCTGGCAGGTCAGCGGCAGTTTATTCAAGGAATTGCGTCAACAGGGATTAAGAATTGAGATTGACCCTAATAACGTCAAATATTACGCAGTGGAATCAAAAAACTGCCTATATAATTACGGTTCAATCCCCTGAGCACGCGACAGGAGCTTTCTTGAGTGAATGCAGCTGAACAAGCGAAAAGCTTAGAAGTCACTAGTAAAATTGCTGCCGTGGTGAATCTTTTTAAGTGCCAGTTTCCAGATGCCAAGGCAGACTTGAAACCCTGGAAAAATGATCCAGATACCCAGGAGTTAGTCGATCCAGATTCGATTGATATCGGCTTTCACTTACCAGGCTGGAGTAGAAAGCTCCAAAGCCGCAGCATCTTGGTACAAATCCGGCTTTACGAAGACCCATTATATGGCTCTCGACGGGCGATTGGCGTTGAAGCTGTGGGGTTTGACTATCGCGGCAAGGCATGGCGACTCTCCACGGTTGAGAATTGGCAGTTTGTTGGGGAGTGTCAACCAGCACCGGAATTGGGAGAAAAGCTCAAGCACTTTTGCCGACAGATCTTTGAGCTGTTCAATAGTAATGGGTAAGTGGAAAACTTCCGCTGGGGAGATTTTAAAGGGTGACTTATTCTTCAAACGCATTTGACTACGACGCGATCGCAATCGGCGGCGGACACAACGCCCTCGTTACCAGCGCCTACCTGGCGCAAGCTGGCTATAAGGTGGGAGTGTTCGAGCGCAGAGATATCGTGGGGGGTGCTGTCTCCACTAAGGAGATTGTGCCAGGGTACCGTTTCGATCTCGGCGGCAGCGCACACATTCTAATTCGCTTAACGCCGATTGTGCAGGAATTAAAGCTAGAGGATTATGGGCTAGAGTACATCGAACTCGATCCGCTTTTCTTTGCCCCGTTTCCCGATGGAGATGCGGTGTTCTTCTACCGGGATGAAGCGAAAACAATCAATCATCTAGAAACCAAATTTCCGGGTCAGGGCGAAGCGTATGCGCGTTTCTTAAATGATTGGCGACCCTTCATGCTCCAAATCAAAGACTACTTCTTAAGTAGTCCTAGTCCCTTTGATCTGGGGAAGAAAATGATTGGGGGTAAGTCCCCGCAGGTTAGCTGGCCCTATACCTTCCAAACACTCTTCAGACCGTTCGGCAAGGTGGTGGATGATTACTTTAGTGAAGAGAAGATTAAGGCTCCGCTCGTTTGGATGGCAGCACAGTCAGGACCACCACCCAGTGAGCCGCTTAGTGGACCGTTTGTGCTATGGCAACCGCTTTACCATGAAGGGGGTGTAGCGCGACCGAGGGGGGGTTCGGGGATGCTCACCCAAGCGCTAGCCAACCATATCAAGGCTCATGGGGGTGAGGTTCACTTGAGTGCGCCGGTCGAGAAGATTCTGGTTGAAGACGGACGTGCGATCGGTATCCAAGTCGAGGGACAAATTTACACAGCGCGGGTAATAGTCGCCGGAACCCATGCCCTCGAAACCTTTGGTAAGCTCTTGCCTCCCGAACACCGACCGAGAGGCGCACGGAAGATGCGTGTAGGCAATGGTTTTGGCGTTATGCTGCGTCTTGCTTTGGATTCTCCCATCTGCTACAATGCACATCCGGGTAAAGAGGCGCGTGTCGCTTTACAACTGCTGTGCCGCGATCGCCAACAAATCAACGCGGCTTTCAGTGACTATCAGCAAGGTGAGCCTGCACAAGACCCACCAATTTTTGCGATGAGCTTCAGCGCCGTAGATGACACGCTGGCTCCACCAGGCGGTGAAGTACTCTGGCTGTGGTCACAATATTTTCCTTACCAACTGGCTTCAGGAAACTGGGATGAGCGGGCTGAGGCAGTTGCC
>DATNQP010000185.1:0-5945 GCA_036703965.1 Leptolyngbyaceae cyanobacterium | reverse complement strand
GCTTCTAGGGTTCCGGTTTAAGTTGTAAAAGCTTAGGCGACTGGTCCGAGAGAAGCAAGCTACTTAGAAAAGTTTTTTGTTGACTTAACAGAACTAAGGGTAGCTACACGGCGGGAGAAAAGCCCGGGAGGAGTAAATGATAGTTTTCTAACTGTCGTTACTTGCCCGGTTTTTTTTTGCTCCCAATTTTCTTCATGAAATTTTTGAACTTCGCCAATCGCGACAGGTGCATAGATATGACAGAACAACCATCATTTCAACCCCCAAATGCTAGCTTAAATGGGCATTCTACCGAGGCAAATCGAGCGTTAGAACTTGAAGCAAAGCTACCCCTAACGGGTTGGCAACAGGAAGTTTCTAGAGGATTAGAGTATGGATTAGAAGCGGCAGATAGTATACGCGATCGCTCTATTCCCACCTTCTCTCGCGGCGAATTACCCCACTATGCCGGAATCAATACATTCCTCAAAGCCCCCTATTTAGAAGACGTGCGGAAAGTTGGGGAATACGATGTGGCAATTATCGGGGTTCCCCATGACTCTGGCACAACCTACCGTCCCGGAACTCGTTTTGGTCCTCAAGGCATTCGGCGGATTTCGGCTTTATATACTCCCTACAATTTTGAGTTAGGGATTGATTTGCGGGAGCAAATTACCTTATGTGATGTTGGAGATGTTTTTACAATTCCTGCTAACAACGAAAAGTCCTTTGACCAGATTTCTAAAGGCGTAGCACATGTTTTTAGTTCAGGAGCATTTCCCATTATCTTGGGCGGCGACCACTCAATTGGGTTTCCAACAGTCCGGGGAGTTTGTCGTCATTTAGGAGATAAAAAAATTGGAATTATTCACTTTGACCGCCATGTCGATACTCAGGAAACTGATTTAGATGAACGGATGCATACCTGCCCTTGGTTTCATGCCACCAACATGAAAAATGCTCCTGCTAAAAACTTAGTACAACTGGGGATTGGAGGCTGGCAAGTACCGCGTCAGGGGGTGAAAGTTTGCCGAGAACGAGCAACAAATATTTTGACGGTTACGGATATCACAGAAATGGGTTTAGATGCAGCGGTAAATTTTGCACTGGAACGTGCTTTAGACGGTACTGACTGTGTTTATATCAGTTTTGACATTGATTGTATTGATGCTGGGTTTGTCCCTGGAACGGGATGGCCTGAACCCGGTGGTTTAATGCCCCGTGAAGCCCTTTATATGTTGGGGAAAATTGTGCAAAAAGCGCCGGTATGTGGGTTGGAAGTTGTGGAAGTTTCACCGCCCTATGATATCAGTGACATTACGTCATTAATGGCGACTCGTGTCATCTGCGATACGATGGCTCATCTAGTATTATCCGGACAGTTACCTAGGAAGCACAAACCCGCTTACATCCATCCCGAAGCCCAGCCAGAGTTAGTAGCAGAGTGGAGTTAAATTGTGCATGAAACTGATATGACCAAGGCGTTGATTCTGACGGTAAAGGACTGGTGGGAATCGCAGCCTGAGCGTCCTCAGATTGATAGTATTCATCTGATTGTAGGACGGTTCACTTGTGTAGAACCTGTTGGTTTGCAGTTTGCTTTTGAAGCACAGACTCAGAAGACGTTTTTAGAAGGCGCGAAGCTCGTTATTCAAGAAACCCCTTTGATTGCTTTTTGTCATCGCTGCCAACAGGATTATTATCCAAAAATAGGAGAGCAATATGCTTGTCCTGAGTGCCATTCTCCAATGGATGATATTCGCTCTGGGCGAGAGTTGAAAATTGACCGTATTGAATATTCTTCAGACACAGCTTTGATGGAAGTCCAAAGCCTGTAACTACATAAAGAAAGCCAAGCCTGCCTGTGTGCTTGTACGGTACATAAGTAGCTAGGCGTAATTAAACACAAGTTGTCGTGAAAGGGTACTAGGAACTGGTGACTGGTGACTGGGTAAGGCTTCCCAATCCCTAATCCCCAATCTCTAATCACTAAAACCAGTAAGGTTTATTTCCACCGACCTACTTAGCAGCCAATGCTGGCTAAGAAAAAAGCATCAATTCAGGAGATAAAACAATCATGCATCAAACATTTGACGCCGCTTTGGGAATTAATTTACTACATGCAAATCAAGCGGGGGCTGACCACAATCGCGCTCATTTTGATGAATGGGAGATTACCTGCATCAATATTATGAGTAGCCCTGGCGCTGGCAAAACTGTTCTTCTAGAACGGACGCTTGCGGCTTTGAGGAATCAATTGAAAATAGCGGTAATTGAAGGGGATATGACGACAGAGTTAGACGCTGAACGTCTGCGTCAATATGATGTACCGGTGATTGCGATTAATACGGGTCGTTCCTGTCACCTGGATTCAAAAATGGTGGCGGGAGGGATTCATCGGCTGGAACATGAGTATAATCCCTCGGATTTTGATTTAGTACTAGTTGAAAATGTCGGTAATTTGGTTTGTCCTGCTGAGTTTGAGGTAGGAGAACACGCGAAAGTTGCCCTTCTGAGTATGACGGAGGGAGAAGATAAACCTCTTAAGTATCCCATCATGTTTCAGGAAGCAGATTGTCTGCTGATTACAAAGATGGACTTAGCGCCTCATTTGGACGTTGATATCAAGCGTATTGAGGCAAATGTCCGACAGATGAATTCAAAGGTCAAGATTATTCCAATTTCTGCCAAAACAGGTGAGGGATTAGAGGATTGGTTGGATTGGGTACGGCTTCAGGTGGCAATACCCAGGCAATTGCCTAGGAAGACTGTAGCAACAGATACAGCTTCCCTGATGCCTCACTGATAATCAATGAGCGATGACCATTTAATTGGCTGTGAGACAAAGGGAATTTGATGAAAATTCGCAAGTTACTGTCTTTGCTTACTCTATGTTTACTCAGTTTGGCGATCGCGGTTAGTTGTACTCCTTCCCAGCCCACTGCTACATCAGGCAGTTCTAACTCCACGGCTTCAGCAGGGCCAGCGGTTCGGATGGGTTTCAGTGCTTGGCCCGGTTGGCTTCCCTGGCAAGTTGCCCAAGAGCAAAAGCTATTTGAAGCGAATAATGTCAAGGTAGATTTAAAGTGGTTTGATGGCTATTTAGACTCAATTAATGCTCTAACAGCGGGTCAATTGGATGCTAATACCCAAACTCTTAATGACACGATTAGTGGGGTAGCCGCTGGGGCTGATTTAGTCATTGTTTTGGTTAATGATAATTCCACAGGGAACGACAAGATTATTGCCAAGGAGGGAATTAATAGCATTGCTGACCTCAAAGGGAAAAAAGTAGCGGCAGAAGAGGGAACTGTCGATCATTTTCTGCTACTCCTGGGCTTGAAAAAAGCCGGATTAACGCCAAACGATATTCAATTTCAACCTCTAGAGACAGGTGCTGCCGCTGCTGCCTTTGCAGCCGGTCAGTTGGATGCTGTTGGAGTTTTTGCTCCCTTTACAACTCAGGCATTACTGCGTCCGGGTAGTAAGGAGTTATTTAGTTCAAAAGACTTCCCTGGTGCAATTCCCGATCACTTGGTTGTTAACCGAAAAATGATTGACCAGAGACCGCAAGATGTCCAGGCACTGGTTAATACCTGGTTTGCCACTCTCGACTTCATGAAGAAGAATTCAGAGAAGTCCTACGAGATTTTGGCTAAACGTTCTGGCGTTAAGGTTGATGAGTATAAGGCATACGATGCTGGAACCAAAATTTTCACGATTCAGGAGAATTTGAAAGCATTTAGTCCGGGTACTGATATGACCTCTCTCCCTTATGCCGCCAAGGAAATTAGCAAGTTCTTAGTTGAGGCGGGTTTGAGTAAGCAAGAACCCGACTTGAGCAAGATATTTGATGACCAATTTGTCAAAGCCTACGCTGCTAAACAGAAGGCATAAAGTATGAATCAATTTACTGGCTATTTGAGTAATAGGGATGAAACGCGATCGCAAAAAATGTTAGCCCCAACTGTCTTCTGGCGGATTGCAGAAGACATTCCTAAGTCCCTAACGTGGACGTTGATGGCGCTATCTATTGGTGTCCCCTTTGGCTTGTGGCTACTTATTTCTACCTCCGGGCTAGTACCGCCTCTATTTTTGCCGAACCCTGCTCAAGTTTTGAGTGCAATCCAGAATCTTTGGGGAAGTGGCGATTTACAAAAAGATATTTTGTTTAGCCTATTTCGAGTTCTGTGCGGCTTTCTCCTGGCGACTATCCTGGCGCTTCCCCTGGGGACATTGATGGGGACTTTTTCCAGCATCCGGGCGTTGATGGAACCCATTATTGGCATTGTACGCTATATGCCTGCACCTGCGTTTATTCCGTTGCTCATTTTATATTTTGGTGTGGGAGAAACACCAAAAATTTTACTAATTTTTATTGGGACTTTGTTTTTTAATACGCTCATGGTGATGGATGCCGTGAAGTTTGTCCCTAAGGAATTAATTGAGACATCTTACACGTTGGGTGGAAAACGCAAACAAGTGCTACTACAAGTCATTTGCCCCTTCATTCTGCCCGCCGTGATTGATGCTTGTCGGGTAAATATGGCGGCATCTTGGAACTTAGTGATTGTTTCTGAATTGGTAGCCGCAACGGAAGGATTAGGGCGTCGCATTAGTGTTGCCCAACGGTTTCTTAAAACTGATGAAATCTTTGCAGGTCTGATTGTTATTGGTCTAATTGGTTTAGCTATCGATCTTTTGTTTCGGTTGCTACTGCGACTTTCCTGTAAATGGGCTAGTAATTAAGGTTCTGTATTACAAAGGAGTTCAGAAGTTCAGGAGTTCAGGAGTTCAGAATGAAGAGGGAACCAGCAAAAAGCTTTCAAGACTTGATTGTCTGGCAAAAAGCTCATCAATTTGTTTTATCTACTTACCGTTTTAGTAGTGGGTTTCCTAAAACGGAGGTATATGGATTAACTTCCCAGTTGAGACGGGCAGCGATTTCTATTCCTGCCAATATCGCTGAGGGATTTAAGAAAAGAACTTCGCCAGATAAATTGCGGTTCCTGAATATTGCACAAGGCTCTCTAGAGGAATGCCGGTATTACTTGATTTTGGCAAAAGACCTTGAATATGGGGATAGTACGGGATTGATGTCGCAGCTTGAAGAGGTCAGTAAAGTACTGATATCTTACTGCCAATCTATTCTGAATTCTAACTCCTGAACTTCTGAAACTCCTGAACTCCTGAACTTCTGAACTTCTGAAACTCCTGAACTCCTGAACTCCTTTCACCGATTAGGTACCTATTTTTATGCATTTAGAAGTTTCTCAGCTTTATAAGCAATTTCCCACTCGGAACGGTTTACTGGTTGCCCTCAAAGATATCAATATGCATATTGAAGAGGGAGAATTTGTCTGTGCTGTTGGTGCGAGTGGTTCGGGTAAATCAACGCTTTTGCGCCTAATCGCAGGACTGGAAACTCCCACAGGTGGCGAAATTCGCGTTGATGGAGTGCGCATCACTGGACCCGGATCAGACCGAGGGATGGTTTTTCAAAGCTACACGCTTTATCCCTGGATGAATGTGGCTGATAATGTGGGATTTGGCTTGAAGCTGCAAGGTGTACGTCCGAGCGAGCGACGACAACGGATATCGTATTATTTAGACGTTGTTGGCTTGTCTGAGTTTGCTAAAGCGCTACCAAAAGAACTCTCCGGTGGGATGAAACAACGGGTAGCGATCGCGCGTGCTTTAGCCTCTCAACCCAAAATCTTACTGATGGATGAACCCTTTGGGGCGTTGGATGTTCAGACGAAAGAAGCGATGCAGCAATTCCTGCTAAAAGTCTGGCGACAAACGCAAACCACAATTTTCATGATTACTCACGATGTTGAAGAAGCCGTATTTCTGTCTGGGCGCATCTATGTCCTGACGGCACGACCCGGCACTGTTAAGAAGGAAATTAGTATTGAGTTACCCAACGATTCTTCTAATCCTACTTATCACATCAAGCGTCATCC
>DATNQP010000184.1:0-3957 GCA_036703965.1 Leptolyngbyaceae cyanobacterium | reverse complement strand
ATCAGACCAATAGTGGAAGAATTCATCCTACCTCTCAGTCATGAATGGGACCTAATTTATTTCTGAGTGACCCTCCTGAGTGATTGGTAAGAACGGCTTGAATTTCAGCCACGATTGATAGAGCAATTTCTTCTGGCGTGTCCGCACCAATGTTAAGTCCAACCGGACTGTAGAAGCGTTGCAGTTGGTTTTCGGTTGGTGTAATTCCCTGCTCTTGCAAGTCTTGAAGTAGCTTTTCGGTTCGGCTTTTGGGACCGAGAATACCTAAATATCGTACAGGAGAGGGCAAGAGGATTTTCAGGAGTTCAAGGTCGTGAAGATAATTATGGGTCATGACCACAGCTACGGTGCGGTTGTCTAGCTGGACCTGTTCGCCTATGCCCTCTGGACGGGAAAGAACGACTTCATCCGCACTAGAGAATCGCGATCGCGTTCCATCCGCTTGTCGGCTATCAACAACCGTCACATACCATCCCAATTCTTGCGCCAAGCGTACCAGTGGCACGGCATCGTGACCAGCTCCAAAAATCATCAGCGGTACTGGTGGTTGGATGACTTCGATAAAAACCTCGGCTTTACCCGTCGGTAATGGATACACTTTTACCGTTGAGCGATTGTCGTCAAACGCTTTCTGGGCATCCTCGCGTATCTGGGCAAGGAGAGCAGCATCTTCGATGTCGCTCTTAACTGTGCCATCTGGATGCAGCATTAAACGGGTTCCAACTTGTGCATGTACCTGACCCTCAATGTGAAACACAGTTGCCAGAATTCCTACATGCCGAAGGCGCAGGCAGTCGGTAAGAAATGCCAGATGGTTTAACTCAAATCTTGCACCTGAGTCGTTGTTTACCCCCCTCAGTCCCCCCTTGGGTTCGCGGGAAGCTAATTTCTGGCTCTTATTCCCCCCTTGATAAGGGGGGCTAGGGGGGTGGTGAAAGATCTGAGTTAACGGACTCTCTTGTTCTACGCGCTCGATGAGAATCTGGACGATTCCATTGCAGCCCAGTCCGAGTCCCCAGATAATGTCTTCATCGGACATTGTGTCGTACTGCACAACGATGGGTTTGCCCGAAGTCATGACATCTTGAGCCTGTTCAAAAACATCACCCTCTAGACAACCACCGCTGAGGGAACCGACCATCTGTCCGTCTGAGGTCATCAGCATTCGAGCACCAGGGCGTCGGTAAGTAGAGCCAGAGGCTTTGACGAGGGTGGCGATCGCTGCTGTTTTACCGCCAGTTCTGACTTTCTCAAAGGCTGCAACAATATCCTGTAGCTCTTTCATAAAGTAATCGATAATGATTGCTACTGTTGCCGCATTGCTGGTAATGCCCACTGGCGCAGAACTCTCATCTCAATTCTCACTCAACAACTTGCAGGACAATCTTGCCGCGTGTGCGACCGCTCTTGCTCATCTCATGCGCTTGTCGTGCCTCACTCAACGGCAACACTGTCTCAACGAAGGGCTTAACTTTTCCAGAATCTATCAGTGCGGCAATCTCGCTAAGTTGGCTTCCATTGGGTAGAACGCCAACCATCTTACTCCGCACGCCGTGCTGCGCGGCTAGTTCTTCTGAAGGTGGCTCGACGATAGAGACGAGAAAACCATCTTTGTGCAACACACCAAACGATCGCACCTGCGTGTCGCCGCCAATCGTATCAAGGACAACATCCACGTCATGCACAACCGTCTCGAATTGGGTCGCTTGATAGTCAATGAACTCATCAACTCCCAGTTCGCGTACAAAATCGGCATTGCGTGCTGATGCTGTACCGATTACATAAGCCCCTTTTGCCTTCGCCAATTGCACCGCCATCGAACCGACACCACCTGATGCGGCGTGAATTAGCACCTTTTGATTTTCCTGAAGATTAGCCGTATCAAACATGGCTTGCCATGCCGTCAGTGCTCCAACAGGGACAGCAGCGGCTTGCACAAAATCTAGTGACGCAGGCTTCACGGCAATTTCTTCTTGCTTGGCGATCGCAAACTCAGCATAGGCCCCATCGCGAAGCAAGCTGGTGTAGCCATAGACTGGATCTCCCAGCTTGAATTTATCCACTTCCGGACCAACGGCTTCAATCGTTCCGGCAACATCCCAACCCAGAATCAAAGGCATCTGGTGGTTGAATATCTCTTTGCCATAGCCGTCGCGAATTTTCCAGTCAACCGGATTCACACTCGCCGCACGAACCCGAATTAAAACCTCGTTCGTCAATGGTGTCGGTCGTGGAGCGTCTTCGTAAACTAAGGTTTCCGGCCCACCCTGAGTGTGGATGCGTACTGCTTTCATTGTTGCCATCGCATGTTTTCCTTTTGAGTCGGTTTGCAGCGGGCATCTATCAATTTACAGTACCTTGTCCAGTGCGATCGGTTTTGACGAGTGGCTGTCTAAAGAGCAATATCAGTAGAGTACCAATCTCTAGGGTGACAGTTGCGATCGGATAAAACCATAACTGATGCATAGACGAGAGAGAGCATCTTCGGCAAAGTTGCATCACCCGCCAGGGGTTTAAACCCAAGGGCTAATAGCTCAAGTCCACTTAAGTGGACTAAATACCTACTGTGCAAGGTAATAATTTTAGTCCATTTATTTTAACTGAAATCTTGCACCATTCTCATTAAAAAGTTTGTAGGGGCGGGTTTTCCGATTAATGTTGCATCCATCAGACAATTTTAGTAAACCCGCCCCAAGCCACCTATTAGACAGAAAGCGGGAAATTAAGATTGGGCTACCGTGGTACAAGGATGGACGGTTAATTATTGGATATGTCTATTGATCGTAAAGTGGGGCGGGTTTACATAAGTTTCTCTTGAGAGTTGATAGGCTGTTGGTGAAACCCGCCCCTACAGGCTTATTGAAAATAGTGCAAGATCTGAATTTTAATGGACTTGATCTATTAGCCGTGGACTTAAGTTCACGGTGGGTTCAGTACGACATCTACCGTTATCTTTTGGAGGAGATGTTAGCCTAACAATAACTTTGAGCCAAAGGACTTCCATAACCATGCAGATTAGCATTGAACTTCCAGATGGTGTTTTTTCAGCACTCCGTAGTAATCCAGGAACGTTCGTTCAAGAAATGCGTTTAGCTGCTGCTGTCAAATAATATGAGATTGGCCTTGTCTCCCAATCTAAGGCGGCTGAAATCGCAGGAGTCAGCCGTCACCAATTTTTGGAAACCCTGTTCGAGTACCGTGGGGTTGAGGGTGGAGTAGGTCATACTTAAGCAGTAGCAAAGTCGGAATACTCACGCATGGAAGGATGGTGGAAGCCTACTACGATTTCTTTATTGGAGATACCCATCTCTTCGAGTTCTTTATCGACTTCAACATCAGTATTGTTTTCTTGAAGCCAGATTTTGCCGTTCTTTATATCGAAGTGAAATACAGGATAATTAATTCTTCTCTCTCCTTCCCAGCCTACTCTAAGGAGCAGATAATGATCCCGTTCTGAGTCAATGATGAGTTGGGTTTCGACATCCTTCTCTTGCCAAGATTCGACATATTTATTTAAAAACTGGCAGATACTATGACGGTAGTGATTTAGTCTATCCATGATTGAATCTCCTTTGTCGATAAGTTGTATACAATCAGCTTAACAGGGTAAGCTTGGAGGACTTCTTGAATTAAAATTTCTGCAAAAAAAAGGTTATAGACTGGGGCAGGAACGGCTAAATAAAGGACACGATCAGGTTGTTTCTTCGCTAGAGCTACTTTATAGCAAAGGTATTGTCCAAAGGCGGCATAAAAGTCTGTTATTCTAGATACATTGCCGAAACTTTTAATTTCAACAGCTATTTTTTCTGTACCCTTCTCTGCCCCAATTAAACTTTCTAAACCCAAATCAATCTGGACGTTAATTTTACCGATAGAGATAGATAGGGGATCGTGGGAAATAATCCAACCCGCTTGAATGAGAGTCTCTTTTACCCAGTCATGGTACCGATCTTTTGC
>DATNQP010000183.1:0-2818 GCA_036703965.1 Leptolyngbyaceae cyanobacterium | reverse complement strand
GAGCTTTACACCAAAAGATGAGGGTAGTCTACGGAATTGATCCCAACTACAGGTCAAAGTAGCATTAGATCCACTTCTAGTCTATCTGTTGCTCAGTTGTAGCGTCACGCTGGGGAAATTGAAAGGAGTTCAGAATGGAGGAGTTCAGGAGTTCAGAATGCTTGTGAGATGGGGATTGTAACCCAAGAATAAGCCTGTGAGGTCGCTCCTATCTCCAGGCAAGTCCTCTGTTTCAGGATTCTCCTGAACTCCTGAACTCCTGAACTCCTGAACTTCTGTATTCTTCTTGTTCAAATTTTCTTCTCTAGCTGCCACCTCAAGCACTCCTTGTTGCGGTTAGGTAGGTTTCAAGTTTTTCCTCAAACTAGCTCTTTCTGCAAGCTGTCGTGTATTGATTCACAATTAATCTGTAGCCATGAATGAAAAAAATAATCATTTTCATTCATATCTCAGTCGCCTATGGAGGAGGATACCGTAAATTTCCCCCCTCGTAGGACACTATAAAACAACGGAATGTAAATCATCCGATACAAAACCGTGAAGCGCCCAAACTAGGAGGTATTATGCGAGCAGTGCTGATGGCTGGCGGTTCGGGAACACGTCTGAGGCCGCTGACCTGCGATCTTCCCAAGCCGATGGTTCCGATCCTTAATCGACCCATCGCTGAACACATCATTAACTTACTCAAACGACATCAGATTACAGAGGTAGTTGCAACACTGCACTACCTCCCAGATGTTATGCGAGACTACTTCCAAGACGGCAGTGACTTTGGCGTGCAAATGACATACGCCGTAGAGGAAGACCAGCCTCTGGGTACTGCCGGTTGTGTGAAAAATATTGCTGAATTACTGGATGAAACATTTTTAGTAATCAGTGGTGACAGTATCACTGACTTCGATTTGACTGCCGCCATTGAATTCCATAAAAGCAAAAAATCAAAAGCAACACTAGTGTTAACTCGCGTTCCCAATCCAGTTGAGTTTGGGGTCGTGATTACCGATGAACAAAGGCGCATTCGGCGCTTTTTGGAAAAACCTTCTACAAGTGAAATTTTTTCTGATACCGTCAACACCGGCACTTACATTCTGGAACCCTCTGTCCTAGACTATCTACCGGTTAATCAGGAATGTGACTTCTCGAAAGATTTGTTTCCCTTGCTGCTGGAAAAAGACGAACCCATGTACGGCTACATTGCCGAGGGTTACTGGTGTGATGTTGGTCACCTAGATGCCTACCGCGAAGCACAGTACGACGGTTTACACCAAAAGGTGAAGCTGGACTATGCCTACCCAGAGCAGACACCCGGATTATGGGTTGGTCAGAATACCCATATTGACCCCACTGCCAAGATTGAAACCCCAGCCATAATTGGTAACAACTGCCGCATTGGTCCACGGGTACACATTGAAGCCGGTACAGTCATTGGCGACAATGTTACTGTCAGCGCTGATGCTGACCTGAAGCGTCCAATTCTCTGGAATGGAGCAATTATCGGCGATGAAGCCCATTTACGTGCCTGTGTGATTTGCCGAGGTACTAGGGTAGACCGTCGCGCTCATGTGTTGGAAGGGGCTGTCGTTGGTCCCCTATCAACCGTTGGGGAAGAAGCGCAAGTTAGTCCGGGTGTGCGTGTCTGGCCTAGCAAGAAAATTGAATCGGGCGCAACGTTGAATATTAACTTGATTTGGGGGAATACTGCTCAGCGCAACCTCTTTGGTCAGCGGGGTGTCCAAGGGTTGGCGAATATTGACATTACCCCAGAATTTGCTGTTAAGTTGGGAGCTGCATATGGTTCTACCTTAAAACCCGGTTCTGAGGTGGCGATATCTCGTGACCAACGGAGTATTGCCCGAATGGTTTCGCGAGCTTTAATTGCGGGTTTAATGTCTGTCGGGGTCAATGTCCAGAATCTAGAAGCAACGGCAATTCCGTTGTCTCGCATGGTAGTACCAACGCTTTCAGTTGTTGGTGGAATCCATGTGCGGGTACACCCAGACCGACCGGATTACATTCTCATCGAAATTTTTGACTCGCAGGGAATTAATATCTCAAAGGGGCAAGAGAAGAAAATTGAGGGGGCTTATTTTAAGGAGGACTTACGGCGAGCGCAAATTCATGAAATTGGCAATGTCAGCTACCCCAGCCAGGTGATTGATATCTACAGCCGTGGGTTTGAGAAGAATCTGAATGTTGAAGCCATTCGCCACAGCAGCTCTAAGGTGGTGATTGACTATGCTTACTCGGTTTCGGGTGCGGTACTACCGATACTCTTGGCGAAATTTGGCTGTGATGCGGTAGTCCTCAATGCCAGCTTAAACCAGACGGCTCTCGCAGCAGGAGACCGAGAAGGCTTACTGACTCAGTTGGGTCATGTAGTGGAGGCACTGAGAGCTAATTTTGGTGTCCAGGTATCAGCTAATGGGGAACAGCTGATTTTGATGGATGAAGCGGGAATGCCGATTCGGGGTGAGATGTTGACAGCACTGATGGTCAGCGTCATGCTGACGGCTTATCCCAGGAGCACAGTAGTGGTACCCGTCCAGGCATCAAGTGGGGTAGAACAAATTGCCCGACGGCATGATGGCAAGGTGATTCGCACCAAAGCTAATCCCACAGCGTTGATGGAGGCATCGCAAGCTAATCCCAATGTGGTGTTGGGTGGTAGTGGGGACATGGGCTTTATTTTCCCGCAGCTCCATCCAGGGTTTGATGCAATGTTCTGTATCGCCAAGTTGATCGAGATGCTGACGGTGCAAGAGCGATCGCTGGCTCAGATTCGCACCGAACTTCCCCGCGTTTGCCACAGAACCTACAC
>DATNQP010000182.1:0-3825 GCA_036703965.1 Leptolyngbyaceae cyanobacterium | reverse complement strand
GGGGGGCTTGGAGACTTCTAAGGTGTAGGGTTTGCCATCATAGTCGTAAGGTGATTGACAAGCAGTACAACTTGGATGTTTTGGATAATCTTTGATTGAAGTACTTTGGTTTTGAATAGCGCTTGTGCCATCTCAAAAAACTCAGAAGATTGACTTAAATACTGAGTACCCCTGCCCATGTCGGCGTCGGGGAGCTTTAGTACCGATTACGCTGACGGAAGCCTTTGGCTGCAATCGCTGTCAGCAAATCTTTGTAGTTGAAGAAAGTGGGTATGTAATTGAGCAACTGTCTACAAGCTACCCCTATAAGAAAGCTTGGCGCTGGACAGGCTATCGATGGAACACAGCCCATGCCAGTCTTGGAGAAAGCTACCTCCCCGTAGCTTTGGGAATTGTCCTTGTCTTGCTGATTGTCTGGCTACCGCTGGCACTGCACTCCAAACCAGGCTCAAACATCATTTTTTGGACGTTGCTAGCGGTGCTGCTGGCGTTACTCCCAGCGCTCATGGTCTGGCTGGCTTACCGGCGTTAGTGAGCATAAATGGAAATTAACGAATATAGCCCTGCACCTGACCCGATTAGTGCCGTTAACCGTGCCTACCGAGCTTCTCTGGTATTGGCAACCACCAAAGGCGTAGACCGAAGTCGTGGTGTCCAGGCGATGGCGCAAGCGCTTCATAACTCATTTGATGATATTTTGGAAGCCAACACCCTAGATCTGGAAGCAAGCCGGGAAATGGCGGTGCCTGAGCTAATTTTGGAGTGGCTAAAGCTGACACCAGAGCGCCTCCAAAGAACCATCCAGATCTTGCACCGAATTGGAGAGTTATCCGATCCGATTCGGCGGGTGATGAATGCCTCCTATCAACTTGACCACTCTCAGACTTACTGTCAACTCATGCCTTTGGGAGTTATTGCTTTAATCTATGAGGCATTCCCTGAATTGGGCGCGATCGCGGCAGGTTTTTGTATTAAAACGGGTAATTCCCTGATTCTTAGAGGAGGTAGCGAAGCTAGTCAATCTAACCTGGTTATTGCCAAAGCGTTACAGACTGCCCTCGATGAAGCTGGGTTGCCAGCGGGTTGCCTAGAACTATTGCCCTCAGAACAAGGCGCTTCGATTCGAGATTTAGTAACTCAAGATCGATATCTAAATTTAGTCATTCCCTACGGACGACCAACACTAGTGCAGCAGGTGATGCAACAATCAACGGCACCCGTTTTGAAGTCAGCGATGGGCAACTGCTACCTTTACTGGTCTGCCACAGGTAGCCTGGAAATGGTACGTTGGGTGATTTTAGATAGCCACGCTAGTGAGCCAGACCCCGTCAATGCGATTGAAAAGATTCTTATCAATCGCTATCAAAAGCCCTCCTCCCTGGCTATCCTGTGGAACAGTCTCAAGGAAAAGGGCTTTGAACTAAGAGGTGATGCTGAATTGGTGGCTGAGTTTCCCAAGCAATTGACCTTGGCAGCCCAATCAGAGTGGAGTCAAGCTTATCTTGATAAGATTATCGCTTTTAAAGTGGTAGATAGCATTGAGTCTGCGATCGCCTGGATGAATCAGTACAGTAGTGGTCATGCCGACTGCCTAGTCACCGAGTCTTACCAAGAAAGCCGCCAGTTTGCTTTAGGTGTCGATAGCTCCTCCGTCTACATTAATTCCTCACCGCGATTTTCACGCAACCCAAAACGAGGAGATGCCGTTTTTCTAGGAATGTCTAACCAGAAAGGCTATCGTCGAGGAATGATTAATCTAGAGACGCTAACAACGATTAAGCAAGTGGTTCAAGGAAATGGACAGTTTTAGTTATTAGTTGTTTGTTATTCGTTATTAGTTATTAGCCAACAACAAATAACCAACAACAAACGACCCATAACTATTCTTTCCCAACCAATCTCACTTTCTGAGCCAGACCCAACATCTGGAAGAATTGAATAGTCATCCAGGTGAAGTCAATTTCCCACCATTTCATGCCGTGCCGAGCAGAATATTGATAAGCATGGTGGTTGTTGTGCCAACCCTCCCCATACGTAAGCAAGGCAACCCACCAGCAGTTTTTCGAGCGATCGCTAGAATCATAAGTGCGATAACCAAATTTGTGAGTAGCACTATTCACAAACCAAGTGCAGTGAAACACTACAACTAGCCGTGCAAAAATTCCCCAAGCAACAAACGACCAGCCGCCGAGGGCATAAAGCAAAAGTCCTAAAACAACTTGGACAGGAACAAAATATTTGTCTAAAAATTGATAAACTGGATCGTCTGCAATGTCTTTTGTAAACCGAGGAACATCCTCGTCAGCAGGAATAGAATGAAACATCCAGCCCATATGACTCCACCAGAAACCCAGATTGGAATCATGGGGATCGGGTGCGGTGTCAGAGTGTAAATGATGGATGCGGTGTAAGCCAACCCAATCAATGACTCCTCCTTGGCAGGAAAGTGCGCCACAGAAAACTAGGAAGTATTCCAGCCATTTGGGAGTCTGAAAACTGCGGTGGGTCACTAGGCGATGCCATCCTAAAGTGATACCCAAGCCACCAGTTACCCAGTGTAAGAAGACCAATAGGCCAACTGCCGTCCAGCTAAAGTTGCTGGGAAGCAATGCAAAAAGCGCTCCAATGTGAATTAGAGCCATATAGATAATAGTGACCCAATTGAAGCGGAGATTATTTGATGTGGCAATTGTCATGCAGTAACCCAATACGAGAATACAAATTTTCAGAGCCTGATCTACTATCCAAGTTTTGATGTGCGAATTTCAGATTTATTATTGGTTCTAAAAACCCAAATCGACAATCTACGTTTTAATGAACAGCTCAGAATTGCTGCAAGCAGCAGAAAAGGCACTATCCCCGATTTTTGACGGAATTGATGCATCCGTCAAGCGAAATCTCAAAAAAGTGCTAAATTCCTTTCGAGATCATCGTGTAGGTGTTCATCACTTTGCTGGTGTTAGCGGCTATGGTCACGATGATTTGGGTCGCCAAACTTTGGACAAGGTGTTTGCGGAAGTCATGGGTGCTGAGGCGGCAGCCGTGCGGGTGCAGTTTGTTTCAGGAACCCATGCGATCGCTTGTTGTCTATTTGGTGTTCTTCGTCCCGGCGACGAGATGCTAGCGGTTGTCGGTTCTCCATACGATACATTAGAAGAAGTCATTGGTTTGCGAGGTCAAAATCAAGGCTCTCTAATTGAGTTTGGTATTCATTACCGCCAGTTACCTCTGACTAACGAGGGAAAAGTAGATTGGCAAGCCTTGGGGCAAGCTGTGGGCGATTCCACTCGCTTGGTACTGATCCAGCGTTCCTGTGGCTATTCCTGGCGAGACAGCCTCTCAATTGCCGATATTGAAAAAATTGTCCAACTCGTCAAACAACAAAATCCCAACACGATTTGCTTTGTCGATAATTGTTATGGCGAGTTTGTCGAAAATCGGGAACCGCCAGCCGTTGGTGCTGATTTAATAGCCGGTTCCCTAATTAAAAATCCCGGTGGTACCATTGTCACGGCTGGCGGCTACGTTGCAGGTAGGGCTGATTTAGTAGAGGCAGCTGCCTGTCGCCTAACTGCGCCTGGGATTGGCAGTGCTGGTGGCGCTACTTTTGATCAGAATCGCCTGCTGTTTCAAGGATTATTTCTTGCCCCTCAAATGGTGGGAGAAGCGCTTCAAGGTAATCACTTAACCGCTTATGTCTTCCAACAGCTAGGCTACCCTGTGAATCCCCAGCCAATGGCACCCCGCCGCGATGTGATTCAGGCGATTCAGCTGGGTTCCCCTGAGAAGCTCATTGCCTTTTGTCGAGCCATTCAGCAGCATTCA
>DATNQP010000181.1:0-5657 GCA_036703965.1 Leptolyngbyaceae cyanobacterium | reverse complement strand
AAACTTTTATCTGCCTTACCGACCCAAGAATACGAACGTCTCCTTCCTCACCTGGAGACTGTTTCACTGGCTTTTAGAGAAATCATCTACGCACCCAACCAACCCATCAAGTATGTCTATTTTCCTAAAAGTGGCATCATTTCTCTAGTTAATATCACGGAAGACGGCAGGACAGTCGAAGCGGCTACAGTGGGCAGTGAAGGAATGGCTGGTATCCCGGTCTTTTTGGGAGCAGATAGAATGCCCGCTCAGGCTGTTTCCCAGGTTGTTGGCGATGCCTTGCGGATGAAAGCAGATGTATTCAAACGCCAGGTTCCTCCAGGTAGCCCACTTCACAACCTTCTACTGCGCTATACTCAAGCGCTGCTCAACCAGATCTCACAATCCGTTGCCTGCAACTGCCTCCACTCAATAGAAGCGCGATGCTGTCGCTGGCTGTTGATGACTCATGATCGGGTGAAGTCAGACCAGTTTACCCTCACCCAGGAGTTACTCTCCCACATGCTAGGTGTGCGCCGTGCCAGTGTCAGTGAGGTTGCTGGCACTCTTCAGAAAGCGGGGCTGATTCGCTACAGTCGCGGCAGAATCAGGATTCTCAATCGCCTTGGTCTAGAAACCACCTCCTGTGAGTGTTATCGGGTCGTGAAAGAGGAGTTTGAGCGCTTAGTTAGCACTTTTGATTGACAAATCTATGAGAACACCCCACGGGCACTGCCGTTATATAGCAAAAGGCAGAGGGCAGAGGGCAGAGGGCAGAAGGGAAAAGATTGATTGGTCAAGGTTTCAGTATTTAGCTTTGTCCTAATCGCCTTGGTGACTGCTATAGATCAAAGAAACTATTCCCCAGCTCCCCCAGCTCCCCCAGCTAGTTTCTTGAGAGGGCGAAACGTCCGAATTGTCTAATAGATGTGTTAAATATGTACGCTCTCGGACGGACGAATAAATTTGAAGACGATAACTTAAGGAGAGTGCAAGCTGTGAAAACCAGCTGTGCAAAAAAGTCTTGCGGTGTACTGAATTTGTGGAGACTTTTGATGTCAAGTTCCTCAGCCCAAATCATGTCTCAAAAAACAAAAAGCTTGATTGACAAGCTTCTACTCGGAAATTTTTCCTTGGCTGAGATTGCAAAAATCACAGGGATCTCAGAGCAAGGGCTAGAAACCTATCTTAACAGCAAGTACGATTTTAGTTTCTCATAGAGATTTTATTTGACAGAAAAAATGACGATGCTCACAAAAGCTTGATTATTAGTAAGGCTCTAGCCTAAAGCTTACGAAAGGTTTGATAGACAGACAAGCAACCTTCTACCTTGTCTGTCAATTGTTATTTATTGGATTTAGCCAAATGCTCTACCATCACAAAGATAATCTGTCTTTATGAAATAGATAATTGCTGCTAATTCTATTTTAAAAACTAATAAAAGCTTGCCGATAAGCTGTATTAGTTAATCGGCAAGCTTTTATAGTTATTTATTCATTTACAAACTCAAAAAATGAAAAGAACTTTAATAGCTAAATGTACCTAATGACAGAGGTGAGTTGTATTTAGAGCCAATAAACTACATGAAAAGGAAGAAGAAGAAGATAAATCAAAATAAGAAAAAACCTTCCTTCTTGTATTACTAGTCTTAAAACAGTAAAAATGGTTGCTTCTCGGTACTCAGCAGGTGGTAAAGATAACTTAAAAATATTCCTTCTTTCTGTAGAAATAAGTAGATGGTTGAAATTAAGCGGAAAATGCTCAAACCTATAAGCTGCTTACTGTATAAGAGTCATATTCAGTTTATTTTACCCAACTACTTACCAACGTTACAAGTTCACCAGAGTTTTAAAATGATGAATTATAAACAATGGAATCTAGTGACGAAGAAAGAGTACCCAGACGTTGCAATTGTATACATTGATACTAAGTTGCCTTCAAAAATAAAACTTAGACGACAGACATTTTGTCTGCCTAGGGCAGGTGTCCCCCCTGCCCTAGGTCTCACCGGTGAACACAACTTAGTAGTAGGAGACATTAAACTACGGCAAAAGGCGCATCGTTCAGTCAATTGGCTCAAAGAAATTTACTCAAAGGCGTTGCTGAACAAAAATGGATGGAGGCAGTTCAAGACGGTGCATCCCATCTTTGTAAATTTGTAGTGGGAACTGGAAAGCCAGTTTGACCTAGTGCCAGGGAGATTGCCGGCTCCCACTACCAATATTTCTGCATCTTTTGTCAACTTTTTTCATTGAACGAGCAAGAGGTTTTTGATTCTCCCAGAAGCCTAGCCAATACTTAAATTTTGGGCTAATAGCTCAAGTCCCTTAAAACGGACTACCTAATAATTTCCAGTCGGATAAATCCTGACTTCAGGGATCACCCAGGATTTGAGTTCCTGGCTGTTGGGGAGAGCTACTATCAAGCCCTGGCACTTGGGTGTAGCTACTGATCAAGAGAGAATCACCAAGCCCCAACTTGACTTGCCCCAAGCAAGACTTGCATTCTAGTTAATAATAAAAAATTTTTCCTGGATTTTTCTACATGTACACAGCAACACTCTGGCCTGGAAAAGTCTATCCCCTGGGAGCAACTTGGGATGGCAAAGGTACAAACTTCGCATTGTTCAGCGAGAACGCAACAGGTGTCGAACTTTGTTTATTTGATAAAGACGATGAGGAGACACGCTTGCCGTTGACTGAGGTCAGCAACTTCGTCTGGCACGGCTATGTACCGGGGGTGGGACCGGGTCAACGATATGGGTACCGAGTGCATGGTCCTTATGAGCCTCAGAATGGTCATCGCTTTAACCCCAATAAACTCTTGATTGACCCCTATGCAAAGGCAATTGATGGCGATATTGGTAATGGGCCAGAACTCTTTGGATATTCTTGGGAGGCTCCTGAAGAAGACCTATCCTTCTCGGATTTGGATGACGCTCATCTGATGCCAAAGTGTGTTGTCGTCGATCAGTCCTTTGAGTGGGGTGATGACCAGCTGCTGAAAACACCCTGGCACGAAACGATCATTTATGAAACCCACGTCAAGGGTTTTACCAAGCTGCACCCGGATATCCCGGAAGAATTGCAGGGTACCTATGCGGGACTCGCCCATCCAGCTGCCATCGAGCATCTCCAAGCGATCGGCATTACAGCCGTTGAACTGCTCCCTGTTCATCACTTCCTCGCCCATCCGGGACATCTCGTTGATAAGGACTTAAGCAATTACTGGGGCTACGATTCCATTAACTATCTTGCTCCCCACTCCGGCTACAGCGCGGACAAAGTTCCGGGAGGACAGGTCAAAGAGTTCAAGGAGATGGTTAAGGCGTTGCACTTTGCTGGGATCGAGGTGATTCTGGATGTGGTCTACAACCACACCGGGGAAGGCAATCACATGGGCCCGACTCTGTCGCTTCGAGGCATCGACAATGCCATTTACTACCGTCTGATGGAAGATGATCCCCGTTACTACATGGACTTTACAGGCTGCGGAAATTCTCTAAACGTGCGCCAAGCCCAAGTCCTGAAGTTAATCATGGATAGTCTGCGCTATTGGGTGACGGAGATGCATGTTGATGGCTTCCGCTTTGATCTCGCTTCGGCGCTGGCGCGAGAACTCTTTGCCGTTGATAGCTTGTCAGCTTTCTTTGACATCATTCACCAAGACCCAGTCCTAGCCGATGTGAAGCTGATTGCGGAACCCTGGGACATTGGAGATGGTGGCTATCAAGTCGGTAACTTCCCGGTTCTCTGGTCTGAGTGGAATGGTCGGTATCGCGATACGGTGCGGGACTTCTGGCGCGGTGAGGAGAGTGGATTAGGGCAATTTGCTTACTGTTTCACCGGCAGCCCTGACCTGTATGAGATTAATGGGCGCAGACCGAATGCGAGTATTAACTTCCTCACAGCCCACGATGGCTTCACCCTGAACGATCTCGTCAGCTACAACGAGAAGCACAATGAGGCGAACGGGGAAAACAGCCAGGATGGAGAAAGCCACAACCGTTCTTGGAATTGTGGCGCGGAAGGTGAAACGGACGAGCCAGGAGTGTTGCAGTTGCGGGAGCAGCAGCGGCGGAACTTCCTCGCTACCCTGATGCTGTCCCAAGGCATCCCGATGTTGCTGGGGGGCGATGAAATGGGTCGCACTCAAAAGGGCAACAATAATGGCTACTGCCAGGACAACGAGCTTTCTTGGTTTGATTGGAACTTGCCACAGGGAAATGCCGATCTGTTGAAGTTTACCAGTCAGCTCATCTACTTGCGCCGTCAGCATCCGGTATTTCGGCGACGCAAGTGGTTTCAAGGTCGAGCCATCCACGGTTCGGGCATCAGTGATATCGGTTGGTTCAATGCCGATGGCGGTGAGATGACTGATGAGCAGTGGGAAGTTGGTTTTGCCAAGACTCTTGCAGTTTTCTTGAACGGACAAGAGATTCCCGCTCGCGGTCCTCATGGTGAGCGCATCGTTGATGATGATTTTCTCCTATTCTTTAACGCCCACTATGAATTGGTTGAGTTTACCCTACCAGAGGGGCTGCGGGATAAGCAGTGGACTGTTGTGATTGATACCAAGGAGCCTCGCTTCGTAGAAACGGAGCATGTTTTCACAGACACTCAATCCGTACCCGTTACAGAGCGATCGCTTGTAGTGCTACGCCGGGTGGGATGATCAATTCCACAGTGTTGAGTCTGGAGCTTACGAGACTGGTGAATTTCTCCCCCGCTCAAGGCTTCGCCTTGAGCGGGGGATTCGTAAAAATGTTTTGTCTCGTGTAAGCAGGTCAGGAAAATGCATCTATTGAAGTGAGAGATAGAGGAATGATTATGAAAGTTGAGATGTTTGCCCAGCAAGTCCAGGATATCCACGGACGCTTAAGTGAACTGTACCGAGGCGCTTGCGCCTCGGTACATTCACCACCAGATTCGCTGCTACCATTAGCCTTCAAGGAACTTGGCACCGCTTCAGAAGCACTAGAGGTCGCCGCTGAGCAACTGTTCCAGCAGACAGCGGAACTAGCCGCCATCCGAGCGCAGGTGGAATCGCAACGCCAGCGCTACCAAGACCTGTTTGACTTGATACCGAATGCTTACCTAGTAACCGATGCACAAGGGAAAATTCAGGAAGCCAACCGCGCTGCTGCCACACTGTTCAACCTTGAGCAGGCGTTCTTGATAGACAAACTGCTGGTCAGCTTCATCCCTCCAGAAGATCGTTCAGTGTTTCGTTCTAAACTAAGCCGAGTGCAGCAGTGTGAATGGGTGCAGGAGTGGACACTACAGCTGCAACCCCGTCAGGGTGAGCTGTTTGACGCAGCTCTAACTGTCGTCCCTGTCCGCGACTCGCAAGGCAGTCTGGTCACCTTGCGTTGGCTAGTGCGCGATATCAGCGAGCGTAAGCGGGCTTTTAATGCTCTAAAAAGTAAGGATTACGATCCCTGCGGCGATCGCCCAAAGCATTTTTTTACCAAAGGAGAGATTATTCCCCTAGAACCGGATCAGCTGTATATCGTCTCGCGAGGTCTGGTAAAGCTGACTACAATGAGTGAAACTGGCGATGAGGTACTTGTGGGGTTGGCAAGCTCTTCCATACCTTTTGGTTCTAGTATGACTTCCCTACCGACCTATCAAGCGATCGCCCTCTCAGAAAATGTGGACTTAGTTTCCATTTCCCTC
>DATNQP010000180.1:0-8498 GCA_036703965.1 Leptolyngbyaceae cyanobacterium | reverse complement strand
ATCACGGTTTCCATTCAGTTTCACGGGTAACCCAACCGGATAGGCATCAGCAGCACAGCAGGTAATCACAAAACGAGAAATCAATAGGTATTGTGATGACAAATTGGGTGGATGGACAACAAATCCTTGGACTTTCACCGGCTGACCATTATAAGCGTCGGGTTCGGGATAAACATTGAGTATCCGTGCCCATTCAATAAGCGATCGCTCCTCAGGTTTGCTGGTACCGCGAAAGGCTTGGGGTTGCGATCGCGTCATAGTCACCGATTCCGTGACGCCTCGCTGAAGTGCTGTCTGACTAGCAAATACCTTCGGCGTCACCAGTAACCCCAGAATTGCTGTAGCTAGTAGCAAAGCACTACTCCAACCAGGTGGAAATAAGCTGAGGTGTTGCCCCAGTGGCATAGTAGGTACCTTCCTTGATGCCTGTTGACGCCACTGAGTGACCAACTGCAACACCCTCAAAGCAGCGATTATCAATAAAGCAATACCAGTGACAACGACCAGCCAAAAGTAATTCGGATGAATCAGCAAATTTAACTGGTTAGTCAGCCAGTACTTCAACAACAAAATCCCCCAAGCCCCCAAAGCAAATATATCCAACAGGGGCAAGAGAAAGTTTTGAATGTTTGAAGGATGCTTCCGGGAGCGTCCTGATGTTTGAGTCGAACTCATAAGCTTTTGTCAAAAGAGAGTCAGCGTAGCTAACTAATATGCAAGTTAACAAACAAGGTCAACAAAAAGGTCAACTGTGCCGCGAGGGCAAACAAGTAAATGATCGCTCTTGGCTTAAATACCGATAACATCAAGCCGATCGCTTTGAAGTCAATCATCGGACCAAAGACGAGAAATGCTAACAAAGAACCGCCAGTAAATGTTGAGGCAAACGCGAGGGCAAAGAAGGAATCCACCGTTGAACAAATTGACACCACCGCTGCCAAAATCATCATTGCCAGAATTGAAGTCACGGGTCCAGAACCCAAGCTGAGGATAATTTCACGGGGTACGGCGACTTGAATCAGTGCCGCGATCGCACTTCCCAATACCAACACTCCTCCTAACTCCCGCAACTCCTGTACCGTATTTTCTAAAAATAGACGCCATCGGTCTCTGGCTGGTTTATTGGGTTTGGCGGCAGATAAAGATGCCTGTAAAACAGTAGCATCCATCCGCAAAGGCGCTCCGGGTTGACCGAGTAAAAATGAACCCGATTGAAGGAGCAGTGGTGTCTGCTCTTTCTGAGTACCAACAGGTTCCCAACCCGGTTTTACAGGACTCTGTGAACGCAGTATTGAGCGAGTCACAGCTGGTTGCAGGAGGGGGCGCAAGTCTGCTTGAACACTGAAAATACAAGCGACTGCGATCGCAATGCCCAAGGAAAATAATACTCGTAAGACCACGATCTCTGGCTGGTCTCGAAACGCCACCCAGGTTGACCAAATCACGATCGGATTAATTGTTGGTGCTGCCAGCAAAAAGCCAATGGCTACAGGTGTTGGTGCTCCCTGAAGCAATAGACGCCGCGCCACTGGGACATTGCCACATTCACACACGGGGAACAGAAAACCCACACAACTGCCCAGAATTGCTCCTAGCAACGGGTTTTTAGGCATAGCAGCAACCAGCTTACGCTCATCGACCCATAACAGCAGTAAGCCGGAGAACAAAACCCCCACTAACAAAAAAGGCATTGCCTCGACCAGCAAACTCAAGAAAAGGGTGAAGGCGTTGTTCAGCTGATTCATGCATTTTGCTCTTCTAATGGTATCTGTGCCTGAATGACGCAGCAAGCGACATTTTATCGAAAAAGAATAGTAATACTATTCATTGGACAGGGACTATTGGAGAAAAGTTGCGATAACTTTGCTCAGGAACAGGGTTAATCTTGAAATCATTAGGCGTTGTGATGGGTATAACAACCCTCATTTTGTGAAAATGGTACTGTAGGGGTGCTAAGCTGCTCAGCATTTAAATCACTTATGCGGATTCGCTGTCAAGCTCAGACCTTTCAAGTTAATCCGCTGCTACCTGGAGTAGTGATCTATGATACCAAATCCGATCCTATAGCCCCTTTTTGGGTTCTAGTCGTAGAGACGTACCCTACCCTTCGGGAACCCCTTCGGGGAACGGGAACGGCTAGGCTAACGCCTCGCTTTGCTAACGCCGAACCGCCGGAACGTCTAGGCTAACTCCCCGGTGAGCCGATGATATGTCACAATCAGTTTGGGTATCGCTGGTATTTTTCCTAGCTCACGCCGCATCACCAGCAATGCTAATTGCGGCAGCGGATGCGGCGTTGTATCAGGCAAAATCATTAGGACGCGATCGCGTCATTCTACATCCACTTTTAAATCAGTTACAATTTCAAAAATAAAAACTAATTTAATTCCCACTAAAACTTTTATTGTTCAGCTGTAATCTATTTTTTATTTAGTTAATAAAAAGAGATTTAAATCAACATAACCAAAGGTTAACCTTTGGTTAATATTATATTTATCGTATCTTTAAAATAAATTGTCCAAAATAGGATGGTGTATAGCTCAATTCTTAAATGATTAAAATTGAATGTTAAATTGAATTTGTAAGTTGCTATACAGATGAAATTTAGTAATTGGGGTTTCTTATGTTGGCTTTCAAGGAGTCCTACTCAAAATTATCCGTTCCTCCCCAACCCGAAACGCAGAATCATAGTCTAGAGTCAACACTCCAAGAACTTCCACTCTACGATTCTCAAATAGAATCCTCTCAGATGGGGAAGGAAGTCGCTCAGACCTTTCAGATGAATCCCCTGCTGCCAGGAGTCATTCTCACAGAACAGGGGAAGTTTGTCGGGATGATTTCGCGACGGCGATTTTTGGAACAGATGAGCCGTCCTTATGGGCTGGAATTATTTTTGAAACGTCCTCTCTACTCGTTGTATCGCTTTGCCAGTGCCGAGGTTTTGAGGCTCAAAGGCGATACGCAGATTGTCGAAGCGGCTCGTCGCTCGTTACAGCGATCGCCTGAAGTACTCTATGAGCCGATTGTAGTAGAACTGGAGGCGGGAGATTATCGCTTGCTGGATGTGCATCAGTTACTGGTTGCTCAGTCACACATTCATGAGCTGACAACCCAGTTGCTGAATGAGCAAACCCAAGCTCAGCTGATTCAAACAGAAAAAATGGCAATGCTAGGACAAATGGTTGCCAGTGTTGCCCATGAGATTAAAAATCCTGTCGGCTGCATCACCTGCAATTTTGAATTTCTTTTCAGCTATTGTCAAAAACTGCTTCAAATCTTGTCAGCGTATGAAGCAGAAATTCCTGAGATACCATCAAGTCTTGCTGAGCTAAAAGAAGAATCTGACCTGGGTTTTATATTAGAAGACTTACCCAAAATCCTGAAAAGTATGGAAGCCGGGTCTGAGCGGTTAACTAAAATTGTTGCGGGTCTGCAAAATTTCTCTCACTTGGATGAAGCCAATCGTCGTCCAGCTGATATCCATGAATGTATTGAGAGTACTTTGGTAATTTTGAATAACCGCTTCAAGTCTGGTATTCAAGTGATTAAAAATTATGGCTATCTACCACCTGTTAGTTGCTACTCAGGTCAGCTGAGTCAGGTGTTCATGAATATCATCAGTAATGCGATTGATGCTCTAACAGACAAGCTAGGCGAGCAAGCAGCTTCCTCAAAGACATGGCAACCTCAGATTGAGATTAGCACTAACATTGTGGAACACTCAGATGCAGATTGGGTGTCTGTGCGGATTGCGGATAATGGGCCTGGCATGCCACCCGCAGTTCAAGCGCGAATCTTTGAAACATTCTTTACAACCAAGCCGGTGGGTAAGGGAACGGGTTTGGGTTTAGCAATTAGCCATCAAATTGTTACTCAAAAACATGGAGGGCAACTGCTAATGCGTTCTCAGCCAGAAGTGGGAACAGAATTTCAAATTCTGCTGCCGCTGGTTTAGCAAATAAAGCCACTTACCCGAACTTAGCTTTGGCTTGTGCATAATTTTCTACAGTAATCATAGTTTGTCCTGCCTCTTGGGCAAATTGTTCGATTTGGCGACGGGCAGCGGGACGAACAAAAAATGGTATTTCCTTTAGTTTGGCTTCAGCTTCAGGAGTCCACTCCACAGTTTTTCTCTCCAAAAGAATGCGACTTAAGTGTCATTAACTTCTAGTAAACCAGCAGGTGGTGTAATCTCAATCCGACCCCTCTGGAGGTCTACTACTGGCGCGATTGCTTTTACAAACGGAATTAAAATTGTCTTTGGCTTTGCTATCATCTGACGCTTAGGTTTACGTTGCTTACTAGTTCTAGTGGGAATTGAGGCTTCAGGTTTGGCTGGCGCTGGTGGTGGTGGGTTATGCAATTGCACCTCCAGAAGTTCATTCCCGGCTCGAATCACATCCACTACAACTCCTACAACTTCCCCTGTCAGCTGATTAAAGACTTCCAGATCAATCAAGTCCCTCACATGATATTCATCTTCCCCTAACTTTGGGCGATCGCTCTGGGGGACGAAAAGCTGAGAACCCCGCAAGGCTTCTGCCTGTTCCCGGCTTTCGACTCCCGCTAGCTGCACTATATACAACGCTTTTCCAGGAATAAAACGCCCACTTAGCAATTCTATCGGTTGTGGTTGAGTCTCACCTGGTCGCTGTAACCAGCGCTGTCCTGGTTGCTCAAACCGTTCAGGGAAGTCAGAATTCGGGTAGACCCGCAACTCTCCTTTTAGACCCTGGGGTGCAACAATTGTGCCAATTTCTAACCAGTCATCGGCTTTTGGATTTTGTTCCTCCCAGTCCCCTTTTGTTCCCTCCTCGGTAAGGGAGAGGGTGGATTCTGGATTTATCGCCTCGCTATAGATACCTTCATTACTTTCCATTTTTAAAATCTTAAAATATTCAAAAATTTACGGATATTGATTGTCAATGCGATCGCTCACGTCCTCCTTCACCTAAAACTCCTTGTTTTATTAACTTTTAAGGCAGTTGTTAAATCTTTATTTGTATAGCTGGAACGTTGACTTCACTAAAACTTTACAGTTTGACGGCGAGAATCGAGCTTTTTTAAAGAATCAGTAAAGATTGACTCTGACTACTTGCCGTTTTGCCACTTCCGTGCTTAAGTAAGTACCAACCAACTGAGGACTGATTTACATCTTTCTAAAGAAATAACAACGAAGCAAGCAAACTCCACCTAGAGACTGTTATATATTTTCTCAACCCGCCATCGACAGCTTGTCCAGCACAACCTCTCGATAGGAGTGCAATTTCTGGTGTCTATTATTCAGGGTTTACGTCTATACGTTAGTCGTCAAGCTTCAGGATGGCAACACTATCTACTTGAACAAGTGCTCTTTGCACTCTTTGGCTGGATACCCACGATTGTTGGTATCGGCATACGCGGAATCTTCTACCGTTTGATTTTGCGTATGGATGGCTTGGCAGCGATCGAGAATGGGGTGCGCTTGCGTATGAGCAATAATATCAAACTCGGTAGAGGCGTTTACCTGGATCAGGGTGTTTATTTGCATGCCTGTCCCCAGGGGATCGAAATTGGTTCGGACACGCTTGTTATGCATGGAGCCATTGTCCATGTTTACAATTTCCGAAGTCTGCCTCACTCTGGTATCAAAATTGGCAGAAATAGTCTGATTGGAGAATATAGCGTTATTCGAGGACAAGGGGGCGTTCAGATTGGCGATCGCGTTTACACTTCACCCTTCACCCAAATTCTGGCTGTTAACCATGTTTTTAACGATCCTACTCGCCCATTTGTCGAGCAAGGAATTACCGCAGAGGGCATTGTTATTGAGGATGACGTTTGGTTAGGTGCTGGCTCAATTGTAACCGATGGCGTTCGCATCGGCAAAGGAGCAGTGGTTGCAGCTGGGGCAGTTGTCACCAAAGACGTGCCAGCACACACAGTTGTTGCCGGGGTTCCCGCCCGACAGATCAAGACAATCGAGAACAACGGGACAAATAAACAGAACCAGATTATCTACTACGACCACAGGGAGGGGCACGTATGACTAAACTCTCAGTTGTTATTCCTGCTTATAACGAGCAAGAAGGCATCACTGACATCGTCCATCGGGTTCTGGCGATCAAAAGTGATCTGGCACAAGTCGGAGTTAGGGACTTAGAGCTTATTGTTGTTAACGACTGTTCGAGTGACAAAACCGCTGAGATTGCTAGCAGCATACAAGGGGTAAGGCTGATCAGCCATACCAAAAATAAAGGGTACGGAGGCGCACTCAAAACCGGCTTTTGCCATGCTCAAGGTGAACTCATTGGTTTTTTAGATGCCGATGGCACTTATCCCCCCGAATATTTTCCCCAGCTTTGCCAAGTAGCGCTGAATGGCGCAGAATTGGTGATTGGTTCGCGGATGGCAGGTGCCAAGAGTCAAATGCCGCTAATCCGTCGGATTGGCAATCTCTTCTTCGCTAAACTCCTCAGCATTGTCAGTCGCCAGCATGTCACAGATAGTGCCAGTGGTATGCGTGTGTTTAAGAGCCAGTTACTGGAGCGAATTTATCCCCTGCCAAATGGCTTAAACCTGACCCCGATTATGAGCGTCAGGGCAATTCACGAGAACGTCAAGATGTCAGAAGTGCCCATTCCCTATAGCCAACGGCAGGGAGAATCCAAGTTAAACTGGGTCCGGGATGGAATGGTTTTCCTGCAATCGATCATCTGGACAGCTTTAACCTATAACCCAGTTCGTATCCTAGGGCTAATCGGGTTGGCATTGCTTGGGCTGTCTATGGTAGTTGGTTTAGAAATAGTGATCGCTCGCCTCAGTGGAGTGGTGTTCTTAGGTGCTGGGGGAGTCGCTACGCTTTTTGTCGGTTTGGTTGCGGCTTTAACTGGCATTAACATCTTTGCCCTAGGTGTTACCTTCAATTACCTGGTCGCACTTTTTAATAAACGACCAATCCGTCAGGGTATATTTGGTCGCGGTTTGTTCAACCCACCATTAGACCACCATTTTGGCTGGATGGGAGCATTGGCGCTATTAGCTGGCTTTGTATTGGGCAGCGTCAGTCTAGCACTAGGTGTGAATGGTTGGGATATTGCCCGCCTCTGGATGTACATGTTGGTGAGTGCAATGCTGATTCTAGTAGGAATGCAACTGATCATCTATTGGATAATCTTGCGGGTACTTGATGAGTTGAGTCAGCGAGATATTTTGACACAAAAGGATATGGACATGAGTCTGACGCCAGAGGAGGCGGAGGTGACCATGACACCAAAAGAGGCATAGGTGTTGTTTAATTCAACTTCAGAAATCAGTTAAACAGCCAAGTATTTTAATAAGGGGATTCACCAAATGACTAGCAAAATACGCAATCCTATGCTGGAAAATCGGGGAAGAAAAGCGGCGCTTAAAGTGCCAATGGCTAACTTCCCGAATGCTGACGACATTGTCCATCAAGGGTTACTAGAAGATACTCAATCGCAAAATACGGTTGATATTTTGTTGGTCAACCCACCTACCCCGGATGGGGAAATCTGGATTAGAACGCAGCACCGGGTGGGACGCCGATCGCGTGAGAATATGGTTTGGCCGCAAGTCTCGCTGGCACAACTGGCAGCAATGCTCCACCCAGAGTACACCGTAAAGATAGTCGATGCGAACGCTGAGCGGATGGGGTGGCAGGAGTTTACGGCTTTACTTGATAAGTATCAACCCCGTTATTATCTCACCCAGGTAACCGCGCCCACGTTGGAAAATGATATGTACGGCGTGTTTCTGGCTAAGGCGCGTGGAGCCTACACCATCGCCTTTGGGACTCACGTCACGCCGATTCCCAAGGAGTCGATGCTTCCCTTCCCCAGCCTGGACTTTGTCATAGTGGGGGAACCCGAGTTGACGCTCCGAGACTTGCTGGATCATCTGGAAGGAAAGATTGATCAGCGATCGCCAGAAATTAAAACACTCTTCGACGCCCACGGCCTCTACGACAAACCCGCGATTACTGAAGACGGGAAAGTGGATTTAGGTGGTATCAAAGGACTGGTGTGGCGTCGCGGCGATGAGGTTGTCGTGAATGCGACTCGACCGTTCATTGCTAAACTGGATGACCTACCCCTACCCATGCACGAGCTGCTACCTTTACAAAAGTACCGGATGCCGCTCATCAAGGGACCTTTTACATTCATTGTCACCAGTCGAGGCTGTCCTGCGGCTTGCACCTACTGCATCAAGCATGTCAGTTATCAATTCAGTGCAAGAGTGCGATCGCCAGAGAACATCATGGAAGAGTTGTGGAAGCTCAAAAACCTGGGCATGAACAACATTCATATGTATGCCGACCTGTTCACGGTCAACCGCGACCAGGTAATGGGACTCTGTAAGCTCATGATTGAGCAAAACATCAATATTCGGTGGACTTGCAACAGTCGGGTTGACTACGTTGATGAAGAACTGCTCACAATGATGGGTAAAGCTGGCTGCTGGCTCATTTCCTGGGGAATCGAGAGTGGCAACGAACA
>DATNQP010000179.1:0-5390 GCA_036703965.1 Leptolyngbyaceae cyanobacterium | reverse complement strand
AGTGTGCCATCCCAGTTACGCAGTGCGGATTCTGAAAGGCGGTCGGCTTGCAGTTGCATACTGGTTGATAGATCTTCTGCTAACTCTGGTAAGGCATCTGCGGACTTCTTCAACAGCTGCCGCGTATCCCGACCAGTGCGCGGGGCAATCAATAAACCAGTTACAGTTCCGATGGCGCTGCCCAATAGCAGTCCACCAATAAATGATCCAGCACTTTTCTTTGACATCTTGTGGTCTCTCTCCCTACACCAATTCTATGCAGTCTATGCAGTCAATGCAGGTTTGCTCCGGGAAATTGATGCTTGATACCCGAATCGGCTGCTTTTTTGCTCAGATGCCAATCATTATTTAACCTCAAGGGAGGCGATCGCTCTGTCAGTGCCATCTTAGCCAATCACTAGTGGCGAGATATTAGAAGAATTATCCTATATTCTCACACTCGCCTTCTTTGGGGCTGTGAACGCCGTGAACGTTTCGAGCGCGATCGCATAGTACTCCTGCGAGACGTAGTTCGCCAAATGCTTTGTACCAAACCTAAGAGTGTTAAAACTTGCTGAAGTCGTTGTAGTTGCAGATTCAGTTGTTGATAGCGCTCCCTTAGCCCTTCGACGCCCAATTGCCCCGTATAAATAGCATTGGGCGCACCATGTAATACATTATATGTATTGCGCTCTGCTAGGGTCAGAGCATCTGCGGTAGCCGCTAGCACCCGCCGTAAATTCCAGACTCGCCAAGCGACATATAGACACAGCAGCGAGATCAGCAGGTTAAGTACTACAACAACGGTCACCATCTTTTAGGCATTCCGAATAACTAGTGGAATCGAGCTTTAACCAGCGGTAGGAGAACCCTAAACTAGGGGCTGGGGGAGAGGTTCTAATTTACCTCTTGGTTGATGAGAAGACTACAAGGATACAAAAATTCGTGCGATCGCGTTTTTCTCAAGGTCAGTCTGGGATGATGGGAGCGATCGATTGAACCGATCAACTATGAGGGAGGGAAGGGGTTTTAGTCATTCTCTAATCCCGGATATTCCAACCAAGCATCTAAATCTTCTACCTCCGAAAAATCTAATAAAGCTTCCGTCCGAAAAAGTTGACGAATCAAATCTTCTTCAAATGTAAGATTCGGTTAGCGGCTCTTAGGATCGAGAGTATTTATCACGAATTGGTTCTAAAGTCAATCATGTTTTAAGAACCCGGATTTCCGGTGGTTCAATTGCCAGCAGCCAACGAGCAAATTCTCTTGGGTACATTTTGGCAAGATACTTACAAGCGTTATCGTAACTCAACTATGTTTCAAGCTCCTACTGTGCTAGTTGCAATGATTTCTGTGATTATGCCTAATGATGGATACATAGAAGGAGTTTGAACGCCTACTACGCGATCGCTCTTTGCTGGTGCTGTGGGATTGAGAAGGTGCGATCGCACAGCCTCTTGATAACGTACTAAGGTAGCTTGAAGGCGATAATTGACTTGAGGTTGGGCATCTTTACAAGGTCGCCCTGGCTTTTTGTACTGAGTGTAGGATGATTGCCCAATTGCTGATCGATTTGTTCCACTAGACCGATTTCATCCACCAGTCCCGCGATGATACCATGATGCACCCATTTGGCTATCGTCAGTTACTTCTACCTGTTCAAAATTATCGACTGTCACAGTTGAAAGGGCGGAATGTGGGCTGTAACTTTTGCGGCTAACCCATAACCTTCGACCAAAACCTGCCTTACTTTCTCCTCTAACAACAGGGTGGGGCGGGTTTTGACTGTTAAATTATCTGTTTGTTTGAAAGCCTCTTCCCTAAACCCGCCCCTACTTTCCGTGGCTTGGTATAGCAGTCGCCAAGGCAATTAGGACTCTCGCCAAATACTGAAACCTTAACCCCTCAATCTTTTCCCTTCTGCCTTCTGCCCTATGCCCTATGCCTTTTGCTATATCAAAAAAATTGCTATGCCTCCCACCGGAAGACACAGCACACATCAATTGATTTGGTTTAGCTTAATTGAGGCGGTTATCTAAGCTTTTTGGCCCTGCTTGCGCTTCAGCTTGGAAGTAGCACCTAAAGCACTTACTGCCATTAGACCCAGCACCGAAGCGGGTTCAGGAACAGACTCAGGAGACTCAGGAACGCCGCCCCGTACAAAGAAACCATATCGCCCAGCTACATCACTATCGAGACGGCTGCTGATCAGTGCATTCGGACCGCCGTCAAGCAAGGCTCCATTAACTGCTGAACCAGGGAACTCATAGGATGCGTCAGTCCCGTTGGAGTAACCTGCGCGAGCAGAGGAACCACCTAAGCCACCACTACCACCACTGGCGCTTCCAGCCTCCCACTGAATCTGGTCGTAATTGAACTCCATGTCGAATTCGCCTGCTCCTATGTCGGAGCGATCAACTAGCACCAGCTGGAAACTATTAAGCCGATCACTTCTACTGTCGAAATAGCCAACATTATCCCAGTTGACGCCGAATGCCTGACGACCATCCACGGTACCTGTACCGTAAGTCACTTGCGCCGAACCGGCTCCACGAGTATCAACATCCGCGAAGAATGGCGCGATAATTTGCCGACCCGTGGTGACGATGTTAAACGGTGTGAAGGTACTCAAAGGAGCATCAAGTGTTACGTTGCCGTTGTTGTTGACAAATAGGCTACTGAAGTTGACACCAAAGAAATTGACATCAAAACCAATATTAACTGCACCTGTCGAACCATCATCGTTAGCTGGCAGCGTACTGGCGTTAAATCCCGACCGCATTGCTGCTGCCTCAGCGGATTGAGTCGTAGCAAAAGCAGAACCTAAAGCAAGAACTGCGGCTCCAGCAGCAGCTATCGATAGCTTTTTCAAGACAGTTGAAGTTGCCATAAAAATTATTACTCCAAGGTGAAAGTTGACGTGTGTAATCGGGATTTCGTTAGCGAACAGCATGCCTTCAGACTTATCGCTCAAGCTTTCAATTATTAATAGAAGTCATCATTTATTAAGTATTTGCTTCCTGAAAGCTGCGATTTATTCCTCTCATCCGCTTACGAATCAATTCTGGCACAGGGTTTAGAAGGGAGCAATATTTTTGGCATGCTTTTACATGAAAAACATACAACAACATCTTTAAATGAAGTTTTAGCTAAGCTGACTAAGAGAAAATAAATAAAAAAAATCTCATTATACTACTTCGGATGAAAAGAAAATCTAAAAGATTGTGCAAAGATTATGTGAAGCTTTGGTCAGGACTGCGGTAAATACGTAGAGCGTGAAATCTAACAAAATGTTTATAGCGCCGATATAGCAGCCTTAAATGATTGGTGAAGACGAGATACCCGACTTCTCTTAAAGAAGTCGGGTATCTAAACCTCTGGCATTTCACAACTCAAATAGGATTGCTATAACCCCAGTTAGAGGCTCTTTCTAAAGAAATATTAAGATGCAATTTAACCCTTCTAGAAAGAAGGTTGTAGCTTGAAAAGTCTCAGGGTTGAGCATTTAATCGGTGAAATTCCTCGATAAGGAAGCTTTGAAAAGTGCTTAAGATTTGTTTATAAACGGTCTCTTAAGGTGCAATTGTCTCTACAGAAGAGACATTATATGTAACCTTTCTATAAGGTAGATAACCACTGCCTTATTTCTCAGGACTTACGCAATATCCACTAATTAGCCCCTCGCCCCCCAAAACTGGGGGAGTTAGATCTTGTTCCCCCCAAAGTTGGGAGGTTACGGGGGCAAGTGCGTAAGTCCTGAATATGTCCCTACCACTAACCCACCTCAGCCTCCTGTCCAGGACAAGTTGACCCAGCCATAGAAATTTTTCACGGGACGAGGTGCCTCATGGTAAAGCTGGAATGAAAATGTGTAACAATTTATTAAGAGAGTTGGAAAGTATTAAGCCCAGCTTTTGTAACATTTAGTCTAAACAAGCAAGTAAGCAAAGGTTTCTATCCATGCCCTATATCGAAGAAGAAGGCGGACGTCTGAACAACTTTGCCAGGGAGCCAAAAATCTACCAGGCAGAGCCACCAACCAAGACAGACAAGAAAAACTACGTCATGCTAGGCATTGCTGCTCTGGTTTTGGTCAGCGGCTTGATATTTGTGGCGTTCTCAGCATCCAACATCAGCTGAGTGAAAAAGGCGCTCGCGGCAGAGAATGCTTACGGCTGAATAGTTTTGATGGCATTCATGGCACTTTGGTAATTCTCTGTCCTGCCTTGTTCTCGGAAAAGGTCAGCCGCTTTGCGCAAGTCTTTTATTGCTGCCTCTGCATTTTTGAGGTTGAAGTACGAGATGCCTCGGTTGTAAAAGGCTTCTGCAAAGGTCGGTTGAATCCGAATTGTCTCGGAGTAGTCTTTAATCGCCAAGTCATGCTGTTTGAGGCGATTGTAAGCTAAACCCCGATTGTAGTAACCCATAGCATTGTTGGGGTTGATAGTAAGTGCCTGCTCGTAATCTGCTAATGCTGCCTGATGCTCTCCCAATTCATCGTGAGCATTACCTCGTGTGATATAAGCGGTTTCATTGTCGCGATTAACGTCAATTGCCTTAGTGCAATCGGCGATCGCTTCTTTGTAATTCTTTAAAACAAAATGAGCAAAGCCTCGATTGCTGTAGGCTTCGTCAAATTTGGGGTTAATCCGAATCGCTTCCGTGTAGTCGGCGATCGCTTTGTCATAATTGCCTAGAGTGTGCTGAGCATAGCCCCGGTTATAGTAGGTATCGGCATCATTAGGCTCAAGTTCCAGCGCTTCGTTGAAGTCCGCGATCGCTTCTTGATAATTACCCGCATTGAGTTTATCAACGCCCCGATTATACAAATCCACAGCACTCATCTGGTTATTATCAGGCTCGACAGCAACCAGCGACGTTGGTGGCAATTGAGCGTGAACAACTTCAGATTGTCCGATTAGAACCGTAGCAAATCCCAGAATAGCGATCGTTCGATAAATCTGGTTCATAGTTTTTCCTTCATGGCAGGATTTTTTCCAAAGCTCCAAGCTTGGGTCAATTCAGTAAGCTACTCAGCACAACCCTTGCCCTGTTTATGATAGACCGTCTGAACCCGAAACACTAATTAATCTCCCCAGCCAAGCTACCTAAAAAAGATGAGACAATGAAACAGCTGGATTAAGGGAGAGGGAGATGCTCAAAACAATTGCGGCACTACTGATGCTGGTCATGAGCCTGGGTTTGCATGGCTGTGCTCCGGGTGTCAGTGGACTAAAAAGCTATGTAGATAGCATCGACGGCTATGAGTTTCTCTACCCCAACGGTTGGCTCCCAGTCCAAGTGACCGATGGACCCGACGTTGTGTTCCATGACATAATTGAGCGGACTGAAAATGTCAGCGTTGTGATTAGCCCGGTTCCTGAAGGTAAAACCCTTACTGATTTAGGAAC
>DATNQP010000178.1:0-6606 GCA_036703965.1 Leptolyngbyaceae cyanobacterium | reverse complement strand
AACCTATGGACGAGTTGAGTCCCAATCCCTTTGGGGACTGTTCGACGCCTTTTTTCACCCTCACCTCACTGAAATAACCGTAGCCTGAGCGTACAGTTTTATATTCTGAAATCTCATGCAGGATTATAACCTCAGTGACTCAATTGACGATGAAATTGGTATTCACACTATTGTCGTTGGCGTAGTAAGGGCGCGATCGCCTACCTGACTTTGACCAGTTGGCGATCATGATCAAAGGTGGCAGAGGTCGAAATTTTGCTCTTGATGCCTGCTCTATTGAATTTTTCTGACACTTTTTGGGTCGTTTCTTGCCATTTCGTCCAGATGTAACAAAAGCTAGAGCTAAATCTCTGGCTGCGGACTTGTCAGTACTGGTACAACCGTCAACTAGGTGACAGATTTGATTAGTGGTAAGGATTCAGGTCTCTCTACGGGGTTAAGTAATTTCATTAGACTTCTTGCAAAAGTCGGTTTTTGCCAAGTAGTTGCAATACTTTCGGCTTCCGTTTTGGCATTTATGCAAGAGGTCTATTGATTGGTAGGGACGCTACATTGCTGCGCCATTTTCCGAAACCAGTCCGTTAATGCCTTCAGAGGCGATCGCACAAATACTGAGAATACAAATAGCAACGCGGACTACAGTTATTGCCCTCAAGCTTCACCAATCCCATACTATTTAACTTAAATGCTTGTTCTGAGCGCAAGCGCACTCCTCCCGAAGCTGTTACAACCTCTCTCATCGCCTCCATCAACTCTGGATACTTTTCTAAATTCCACAAATGCCGTCGCAGATGGTCACTAAAAATTCCCATTTCTGTGGGAGCCTCTTGCACCAGCTGAGCTAGGGTAACATCCTGACGCGCGATCGCGTACATTGCCACTCGCACCAAATAGGGGTGACCTCCCACTAAAGCCATCAGTTGCTCGACTTCGGTAGCATTCCAAACCAGTCCATGCCGTCTTGCCAACTCTTGCACCTGCTCACTCGTAAACTCTGGTAACTCAATCGGCAGTCCGACATTAAAGGGGGATTTATTGATATCCAACGGGATGTAAACTTCGGTAGAGTGAACCACAACCAAGCGAAATCTTTTCCAAATATCACGCCGCTTAGCCTCTTCATGCAAAGCTCGCAACAACCCAAAAAAGTCGTCGGCGATTTCGGGAGATTCAAAAACCCGATCCACTTCATCCAAGCCTAAAGTTAGAGAAGTGGAGAGTTCTGGCAATAGATACTGGTCGAAGTAAGCCTTGCAGCACTGGTTAGAGCCAATAATCTCAGCCAACTGCCAACACTTCCCCAACTGCTCTAGCATTCCTAGCTCTTGACCAACGCTGGCACAAAACCACTGTAAGAATGTATCCGAGTTGCTGAAAACTCGCTTATTGGCTAGCTGAAAACTCAAGGCTACGGTTCTTGAGCCTTGATTCTCTGCGTGATGGAGAATCCTCCCCATTAGGGAGGTTTTGCCCATCTGCCTGGGGGCTTTGATACGGATGAGCGCTCCAGGCTGGGTTATGGTTTCATAACAGCGTGATTCGATGGGAAAGCGCTCGATATAAAAGCGAGAAGCCAAATCTACTTGCCCCCCCGGTAATTCTGGTGCAGCTACGGGCAGGGGTTGATTAAGAAGCAAGGGGCGAGAGGCACCAGGCGAGAGGGCTGAATCTTGCTCGTGCCTCTCCCAAGAAAGCCTCTCGCCTTTCATGGGGATAATAGCATTCCACTGTATAGCCAATTTATGGTTAGGGTTTAGAGAGGTGCGACCTTCTGTAATGAGGCTCAGAAGCTCTGACACTAGGGTTGAGGTATCCTCAGCACAACGCCACTGCCAGGGTTGAATTCCCTGTAAAAGCCGCAACAGGTCGAACGATAGTAGGGGAACGGCACTACTGTGTCCGTACAAGGGTAAGTCTACGCATAGAGGTAAAATCGCTGGCTTTTGGGGGGTGGTGTTGTGCAATTCCCAGGAGCGCTGCACCTCCTCTATTACCATCTCGCTTGCTGCAGTTGCTTGTGACAACAGTAGCAGCAAGTAGTCGGAATGCTTTAAATAGTCTTCTAGTGGAAGATCTTCCCTCGTCAGGAAGACATGGTGACCAGCAGCACTCAAGGCTTGCTGCAACTGCTCGGCGAGGTTCTTGTTTGGAGAGCGTTGGCTAATTAAAACTTTTGCCCTAACCTTGCGTGCTGCATCTTCGTAAGGCTTAGCCTCTAAATTGGCTATATCTCGCCACTCCTGACCTAAAACCCGACAAAGTTCTAAGAAATTCACATAATCAACAGGTTTGCCATTGAGGAAGCTGTTGACAGTGGATTGGGATATCCCTAATTCTTCAGCAAGAATTTTCTGACTGGGAAAGCCATTTCTGAGAAGAGAGGATTTAACAGTAGGAATGAACCTTTCACACAGCCTAAGCGATCGCGCCATTGCTCAGAGGATAGCAAGGATACTGCAATGATTTTAAATGCCAGTCCTCCACAAAGTCGATGAGAAGTCGATGAGTTCTCAAAGAACTCAGTCGAGATCTCAGCTAGCCGCCAGATTGAATGAGGAAAGATATTAAATTTCCAACTCATGCAGACTTTCCCCTAGGATCTATGATTCAGAAAAAGGAAACGACAACTCTGGTTTTAGCGCTTGCGATCACCTTGGCGTTGATAGGTGGATGTTTCTTCGCGATCGCTCAGAGTACTGGGACTGACTTGAGGCGTTTGTTGGGTTCTAATTCAGAAAATCCTACATCTCCAGCCACAAATGAACTCAATTCACCAGCACAATCTAACATCGAAACTTTTGCCCAGGTGCAGAACGTTCCTAGTGGATTATTCAGCTACGGCGGCAGTACGAGTTGGGCACCCATCCGCAAAGAAGTAGACTCAGTCATTCAAACCGTCTGGCCTCAGTTTCAACTGCGCTACACTGACCCCTGGAGAGATGCCCCTAGCTCTTACACGGGTATCTCCATGTTGTTACGCAATCAACTGGCGTTTGCTCAGTCCTCTCGTGCGGCTTCAAATGATGAACATGAGTACGCCCAGAAAAAAGGTTTTCGCCTTAAAGAGATTCCGGTAGCGATGGATGGATTTGCGGTCGTTGTCAACCCCAGCTTGAACATCCCCGGCCTGAGTGTAGCCCAATTTGATGACATTGCCGCCGGAAAAATTACCAATTGGCGTCAAGTTGGCGGTCCTGACCGGAAAATCCAGCTTTACGGTAAACAAGACAGGGAATCAGGCGATCGCTTTAAGTTGACTCAGACTACAACGGAGGCTGTGCGTCTCGTCGCTGCCGATCCCGGAGGAATTTACTGGGCTTCAGCCTCCCTGTTGGTAGGACAGTGTCTCGTCAAGCCATTGCCTTTGGGACGTAACTCCAATCAACTGATTCCCCCTTACAAACTACCTTACGTAACTCCCGATAAATGTCCTGAACAGCGGAACCAAGTGAACGTGGATGCCTTCCGGAGTGGTACATATCCCCTGAGTCGTCGATTATTGGTGGTTGTTAAACAGGATGGAGAAATTGACCAACAAGCAGGTGAAGCTTATGCAAACTTGCTACTAACGTCTCAAGGTCAGGAACTTATTGAAAAGGCGGGATTTGTCAGAATTCGATAAGGGAGTAATGGGCGCTATGGGCTAAGGCGACGTAATAAGCTGCGTAGCAGCTTATTAAAAGGACTTCGTCTCGACCTTGCGTAGCCCCCAGTATCAATAGGAAAAAATTAAAGATCCAAATAAACCATAATTTTTTCCGTATTCGTCATATCACCGATTAACTTCTGTAAAGGAAGTGGAAGTTTCTTTATTAATGTAGGCACAGCAAAAATCTGTTCTTTTTCTAAAAGCTCAGGTTGCTTATAGATATCAATCACTTCAAGTTCATAACGCCCTTGAAGATGTTCTTCGCATATTTTTGTAAACTTTTGAATAGCACGTACAGATTTTGGGCTGTTTCCAGCGACATACAAATGAAAGACATAGTTCTCCAACTCTAGATTTAGAAGCTCTTGCTCAACCGATTCTTGAGAGTTGTTATGAGATTGATTCGAGCTATCTTTCCCTTCCACTGAATTATTCATACTATCCTTCCTTGCCGTTAATTAGGCGTAGATAGATTCCTAGCAAAACTCTTTTTGTGTCAAATAAATCGCCAATTATTTGCTTTCCAGGTGGGGCAGTTTTCTCATCACAGTAGGATAGGCAAGATTTTTTATATTTTGGCTGATTGAAGCTTGCTGAGAGTGAATTTCGTCCCTAGTCAGTCTGCCACTTTGTCAACCACGTCTGCCTTACGGAACCGCGCCCTTTCTACTTGCTGCTGGAGGAGGGTTTGCTCGTGTAGTTCCTCTTGCTGAAGCATTCGCTCTATCTCTTCCCTCTCAGTCTCGAACTGAGCCTGCAAAGCTGTAATTTCTGCTTCCATTGCTTTACGCTTCCGTTCAAGCTCGCGTTGCTTCTGTTCGATTTCTTGTCGGCGGGCTAATACAGCAGCTTTTTCCTGTGCCTCTTGCACAACCCGTGCAGTACCCGTAAGCACGCCTCCAGGTCCAAGATACACATCTACTAACTCTACTCCAGAGCGAGTCAAATGGAATTCACGCACCTGATTGGAGTGTTCCATCCCACGAGACTTGAGGAGATAAAGTAATCGATTGCGCTCACCGTTACTTTCTATGTCGCGCAGCAGCAGCCACGTATCCATTAACGATGAAATCCCCACGTCTGTTTGTTCCAACGGGTTGCCCCCTGCATTTAGACAGGTCAAAAGAGTGGTGATTTGCCGTGTTTTCAGAAAATCAATCAGGCGCATCAAAAACGATTTGACCTGAATTTCATTGCCGCTATACGTCATATTGGATATCGGGTCGATAATAACGACAGTAGGTTTAAATTCATTGACCAACTGATGCATTTTTACAAGGTGCATCTCTAACCCATACAAAGTAGGACGCAACGCTTGAACTTTCAGCAGACCTTTTTTCACTGATACCTCAAGGTCAATGCCAATCGATCGCATATTGCGGATAATCTGGTTTGCAGATTCCTCGAAGGCAAAATAAAGGCATCGTTCCCCCTGCTGAGAAGTAGCGTCAGCAAAATGTGCGGAAATAGAACTTTTGCCAGTTCCAGCCGTGCCGGAAATCAGGATGCTGCTACCCCGAAAGAATCCCTTACCTTCCAGCATCATGTCGAGGCGCTCAATGCCAGTTGATATCCGTTCGGTGGATACATCGTGTTCTAATGCAATGGAGGTGATGGGCAAAACAGAAATGCCGTCCTCCTCGATCAGAAATGGATACTCATTGCTGCCGTGCCTGGAGCCACGATACTTGACGATGTGCAAGCGGCGGGTTGAAAGTTCATCGCTCACGCGCTGATCGAGCCGGATGACGCAATCGGAAACGTATTCCTCCAAACCGTGCCGCGTCAGTGTATTATCGCCACTTTCACAGGTGATGATGGCTGTAACACCCTTGTCTTTGAGCCAGAGAAACAGCCGCCGCAATTCCGCTCGTACTATATAGTCGTTGGATAAGCCCCCAAAAAGAACCTCAAGTGTATCCAAGACGACTCGCTTGGCTCCGATAGAGTTAATCGCATAGCCCAGCCGAACAAATAACGCTTCTAGATCGTATTCACCCGTCTCTTGGATCTCGCTACGTTCAACATGAACGTAATGAAGTGTTATTTTCTTCTCGGCAATCAGCGCTTCTAAATCCCAACCCAATGAAGCGACATTTTGCACGAGTTCTTCGGCAGATTCTTCAAACGACATGAAGACGCCTGGTTCATCGTACTGCACTGCACCGCGTACAAGAAACTCCATCGCCATTAGCGTTTTGCCACAACCTGCTTTTCCGCAAACCAGCGTCGGACGCCCCTGAGGCAATCCTCCGTTGGTGATGTCGTCAAGTCCCTGGATTCCGGTTGGACATTTGGAAAGCATAGCCTTGTGTGGCTTTGTCGTCCTCTTGAGTTCGGTCATGTGTTATCTGGGAGAGAAAGTCGGGAGTAATGGAAACAGTTATTTGGCTGCTACGGTTAGGCGAAGCGTTCGGGGCGATCGGGGCGATCGCGTCATTGCTCCTAGATTCCAAAGATACTGCAACGATCTTAAATGCCCATCCTCCTCAAAGTCGATGAGAAGTCGATGAGTTCTCGAAGAACTTACTCTCGATCTCACGTATCCGCAAGTCTCAATAGGAAATAACTACGGTTTGCTTAGGACTTTAGCGGGAGGTGAATGTGTTGCCAAGTTCTACCCTAATCTGTTCGCTGGCAAAGGCTACTCCTCTATCAACCTATACTGTTAGTCCGTCTTTGTTCTGGTTTAGTGGCGGAGTTTTTCTTTGCCTGATTGAGCTATTTCTTCCAAAAAGTTGGGCAAAACAATACAAGCTTGTCCCCTTGATTATGGGAGTTAGTTCTCTAGTTGTAGCGCTCTTTGTGTGGCGTTATGACTTCCTAGAGGATGCAAGATTGCAGATTGCCTATTTGATGGGACTCTCAACAGCTTGTGTTATCTGGGTGCGTCCGATGTTGCTCAGGAAGAAAAAATTTACAGTTTTAGATGCAACGGAGGCGCAGACGCTCACAGA
>DATNQP010000177.1:0-3551 GCA_036703965.1 Leptolyngbyaceae cyanobacterium | reverse complement strand
TGTTTGAAATGAAACTGGTACTGGCTACAATTCTGTCCCGTTTTCAGCTAGTGCTAGCTGAGAAGCGTCCTGTGCGTCCGGTACGCCGTGGCATTACCATTGTTCCCTCTGGAGGTGTCTCGGTTGTTGTCACGAGTAAGCGCTCCGTCAACCACTTTCAGCGTGTTTGAGTGAAAAGCAATAGGGTAATATTAAAAGTTTTAATTTTCGACAGCCTAGTGCAGCGCGGCAAAAGTTTCTCACCCGTGCTGAAAAATCCTCTTGCCTCTTGCTAGGTGGTTAATTATTTCTGCCAGCCTGCACTAGTCTCCACTGGTCACTTGCTTCGCCCTCTCCAGCCTTTCATAAGATTTCACAATTAACAGGCAGTTGCGGTTATCATTTGTGCGTGTATAACTGAGCTTGTCTGCGATTGTTCGCATGAGGACGAGGCCACGCCCCCCCGGCGGATACTCACCTGGAGGATGCTCCTTCATCTTTTGATTCTGATTCTGGATTCCTTGTTCTAAATCAAAGGGCGCTCCTTGATCCCAGATTCGTATTTCTAAATACTGGGGAAATAGAGTAACTTCGATATCAATGGGAATGTTAGTAGGGAGACCTTTGTGGGCATGACGAACGGCGTTAGTAAATCCTTCGGCGAGGGCTAATTGGCACTGTATCCAAATTTCTGTAGGAATAGACGGTTGGTTAAGCTGGTCAAACCATGACAAAAGCTGCTCTAACGCCTTGAGGTCAGTGGGAACTTGCTTGACAGATCGGTTTAAGTCTCTCAACTTCTCAAAGCCTTTTAAATCAACGACACCAAATCCTGGTTGTAAATGCACCGATACTCCCTGTGGAAGAATCTAGTCTAGCCGGGATCTAACCCTTGGTCTACCATTGATTAACTTACCTTTAGCCTCTTATCTCTTTCTCATTAAACTACACTCAACAGAATCTAGTTACTGTCGCGTGGTAAGTCAGTGCATCTGCAATCTCGTGTTTAGTAACTTGTAGTACTTGGATGCCATGAACCAAATTCTGATTATTGATGACGACCCGGCTATTCAAATATTGCTCAAACGCACACTTCACAACCAGGGCTATGAGGTTTCAGTCGCCAGCAATGGCGAAGACGGTCTGGCACACGCACGAAAGCTACGTCCAGGGCTGGTTCTGTGTGATTGGAATATGCCACGCATGAACGGACTACAGGTCTGTCGCCAAGTCAAGGCAACACCAGAACTTTCAACGACTATGTTCGTTCTGCTGACATCTCGAAATTCAGTTGAGGATCGTGTTAAGGGGTTGGATGCTGGCGCGGACGACTTTTTGTCCAAACCCATCGAAATGGCGGAGTTGGAAGCGCGAGTGCGGGCAAACTTGAGATTGCATGAACTCAGCCGCGATTTGCAGGACAAAAAGCAAGAGTTGGAGATGGAATTAGCAGAAGCGGCTGAGTACGTGAGTTCTATCCTTCCAGACCGAATGACAGAGCCGCCTGTGACCATTGATGCCCGATTTATTCCATCTCGCCAGCTGGGGGGTGATGGCTTTGATTACTACTGGCTCGATTCAGAGCATTTGGCAATTTATCTGCTAGACGCAGCTGGACATGGCTTACGGGCTGCCTTGCCCACTCTTTCTGTCTTGAATGTCCTCAAGTCACGAGCGCTGCCTAAAATTAATTACTATCAACCTAGCGACGTTCTACGAGGGTTAAATGAAACGTTCCAGATGACTCAGCGCAACGATAAGTACTTCACCATCTGGTACGGGGTATATAACAGAGTTGAACGTCAACTCACTTATGCAAGTGCAGGACATCCCCCAGCCGTATTGCTCACCGGTACTCCAGCTTCATCCGTTCAGGTGAAACGTCTGAAGACTATGGGCTTACCTGTAGGCATGTTTCCTGAGGTGGATTATGTTGATGAATCCTGCGAGGTCGCCGAATCCAGCACTCTCTACATCTTTAGTGATGGGATTTATGAGATTAACCAAAAGGATGGCACCATCTGGGGGCTGGAGCCATTCATTGACCTTCTGGCAGACTGTAGGAAGAAAGATGCCTGTAACTTAGATCAAGTTTTGCATTTTCTTCAAACAACCGTGAACCCCAAAGACTATTTTGATGATGATTTGTCTTTGCTGGAAATACACTTTGATTAATTCATCCCTTAGGTAGAAGCTTTTTTGAGCTTAGCTGGTGGGGACAACAGTGTTATCAAATTCTTCTCGCGTCGGAAAGATTTCAAAGACGCGATCCATGCTAGTCAGTTCAAATAACATTTTTATCTGTTCATTGACTGAGCAAATGAAGAGCTTCCCACCAGCAGCACGAACGGTTTTCAGAGCTAGGACAAGCGCCCCTAAACCCGAACTATCCATAAAGGTAACGTCTCGGAAATCAATTAACACGATATCGACATTAGATTCCACGAGGTTACTAATCTCTTGCCGAAATTGACCGGCTTTCGTGCCGTCTAAGATGCCAGAGGGTTGAACAACTTTAACAACAGGACTCATAGACCACTTAAGAATTGCCAGCTACACAAATATCTAGACTTTGCCAGTATAGCTGTGACAATTACTTTCAGCCAGACTTTTGCTAGCGGTATTAGTCAAGGAGTAAGGAAAGGAATCAGGGGTTAGCAGGATGCGATCGCTTCCTGTGAATACTCCCTACAGCAGGGATTCCCTACATACAATCTATTTCCCGTGATAGACCAGTTGATATTTTCATTTCTTTACAATCGGGAGTTAGCAGTTTGTAGAACTTTATTTATGGAATCTTACGATGTCGTTATTATCGGCGCAGGTCACAATGGTCTGGTCTGTGCCGCCTACCTGTTAAAAGCGGGTTATAGTGTGCTGCTACTGGAAAAGCGTTCCATCCCTGGCGGTGCAGCAACCACAGAGGAAGCCCTACCGGAGGAAGCCCCAGGTTTTAAGTTCAACCTCTGTGCAATTGACCACGAGTTTATTCACTTGGGTCCAGTAGTCGAAGAATTAGAACTGACCAAGTACGGGTTGGAATACCTTTACTGTGACCCCGTCGTCTTTTGCCCCCATCCCGACGGAAAATATTTTCTAGCTCACCGCAGCCTTGAGAAGACTTGTGCTGAAATTGAGCGCTACAGTCCCCGCGATGCCAAGAAGTACGCTGAATTTACCGACTTCTGGCAACGGGTGCTGGGAATGATGATTCCCGTCTTCAACGCACCACCCAAGTCTGTGATCGATATGGTGGGTAATTATGACCTCGCCAAGCTCAAAGATTTATTTTCTGTAATCGGAGGCCCGGACAAAACCCTTGACTTTGTTCGGACGATGTTCAACAGTCCTCGTGACATTCTAGAGGAGTGGTTTGATTCAGAATTTCTCAAGGCACCTCTAGCAAGGTTGGCATCGGAACTCGGTGCGCCTCCCTCCCAAAAAACCATTTCCGTCGGCGCAATTATGATGGCGATGCGTCACAATCCGGGTATGGCTAGACCTAGAGGCGGCACTGGCGCACTAACCCAAGCTTTGGTGAACCTAGTGACCAGTCACGGTGGCGTCATCCT
>DATNQP010000176.1:0-12429 GCA_036703965.1 Leptolyngbyaceae cyanobacterium | reverse complement strand
GAGCGATAATCTCCCAAATTACCAAGACTAACTCTGTCAAGTCTTTTATTGATATTGGTTTTGGCTTTGGTATCCCGAAGGGAATCCAACCACTCAACGAAAGGAACTCTGCCATCACTGGTAATGTAACGTCGAATATCCTTTGGTTGTACTTCCATAATTGGATCGTAGCCGAGCACCCACAACGTCTGTGTCAAGCAGTGCCTTATCCAATAGTTTGATTGAATAATTGTGCTGCCCGATTTCTCAAGGATTCTTCAAGTATCTCATCAACTAGCTCAGGCTCATCTGCAAACAGTCCCATCCAAGGGTCTTTTGCCACTTTTGGCGCTGCTAGTAGTTTGATGACTTCTGCAATCAGTTCCGGTAATGTACATTTGCGGGATTCTGCCACAAGCTTGGCACGCTCAAGGGTTTGTTCGTCTAGTTCAATTTCAATCTTTGCCATGCTGCCTCCTGTGCGATCGCAGTTGTCTGCAATTTTAGCGTTGTCAGCCTGTACTCTCCTCCCCTCTTGGAGCAACGATAAGAGCGATCGCACTTTGTCTAACACTCTATTGAAGGGAAGCGATCGCAGTTTCGGGTTGGTGGATACAATAACAGCGCTCGCTCACAAGCATTACCTGTCCAGAGGGGGCAGTCTCCAAGGCGCGATCGCTCGATTGCAGCACAAAGGCTTGATTTACGGTTCTGAACAAGGCTATCGGTTGCCTCTGCAACCCTTATACCAAGTTGCATTCATACGTAGTACATTCATTTTCTCCGTGTCCCCGTGTCCCCGTGTCCCCGTGTCTCCGTGTCTGTCTCAACTACTATGTTTGAACGCAACTGCGTATTAGTTCTGTGGATTCGCCAGCGCTTTCGGGTTGACCAAAGATAAATGTCTGTATTACTTCTGCCAGCCTCCCCTAGTTAGCTACTTTTTTAAACTGTCTCCAAAGGAGAAGCGCCCTGTAACGATAAACTACGCCACAAATCGCTGCCAACAGAAGCCACCCCAAAGTATTAACTCGCAAATCAAACAGCGTCACATCTAGCAAGTTAAATAGGGTACAGCCAGCGAAGGCCATCAGATAACTGAAAAGAATTAATCGATCTTGATGCCACTGATACCTACCTACAGTTGGTGCGACATCTGACCACATGCCTAAGAGCAGGACAGCTTGAGCCAAAACCCAACCAATTAAGCCACACAATAGCACCGTTCCTGGGATGCCAGTTTCAGCTGTCAACATCAGCAGCATATTGTGGGGATGACCGAGCCAGAGGTGCATCTTGGCTTCGTAAAGTGGCGTGAAATTCCGTAATCCCCAACCCATCCAGGGACGCTCCTGAGTCATCGACCAGGCAAACTTCCACTGAGTTGTCCGCATTAGAGCTACTGGTCGGTCGGAATGCAACTGGTCAGTAAGTCGCGCCCAGAAGAAAGGTGGGACAATACGACGCAGCCATTGCCGCCCAAAATTGGGACCAAAAGATGCCCAGAGGATGCTACCCGCCGCTGCGGTGACTCCCAGTATGAGCCAGTGCCAGCCTAGGTAAACTGCAAAGGCAAGGCAAGCTACAAAAGCGATACCCCAAGCATTGCGAGAATTGGTCAGGATAAGAGCGATCGCATTCCCAATAACTATCACACTCAAAAACAATAGCTGAGTGCCTTGAAACTGATTCCAGCGCTGTTGCCAAGCTTGAAACGTTTCAATCCACAGCCCTATTCCCAAAATTAAAACAATTTGCAGATAAGCCGCTAGGATGTTGGCGTACATGAATACCGATGCCATCCGACCAGGGGGATTACCCTTCGCTTCTAACACCCAACCGAAGACGGCTTGGAATGGCGCTGGGCTAACCCAACCCAAAAATAGCTGACCCAAACCGAGGCTTACCACTAGCAGTGATGGAATTACCAGAATCCAAGCTATCTGGCGCAGCTGTGCTGGTGTCTGAATCAGGACACTCAAGGCGGCAAAAAAGAGGAGGAAGGGGAGAAAATTTGCCAAACCCAGGAAGGCTTCACTCGGTTTCAAGGCGAAGCAGGATGTAATTACCAACCAGACGCTCCAAACGGCTAGTCCCCAGTTCAGATGATGTCCAATAATCCTGCGATACTCTTGCTTCCAGGTACCCAACAAAGCGAGAGCTAACCCTACCCCTCCTAACGCAGGCATTAAGGGGAAGAGCAGCAGCCCCAATTGAGCGCAATTCCAAGCACCTTGCAAGCGCTGTTCCGGATGCCGACTGAAAAGGTCTTGAGTTTTGAGTTTTGAGTTGCGAATGGACTCCTCACTCCTCACCTTGACAAGCTGACGGTTAAGTGCATAAGTTGCTCAAACTGGCTCCCAACACTCAGCCCGAGTCAGACGAATTTGTGCTAGAGCAAAAATGGTGGGGATGATGCGACCATAATTTGTTGCGATCGCTCGCCAGCCCAAGTCAGCAAAGAAATAGCCCCATAGTACCGGCCCAAGGAATGCGAATACACTCCGGGTAGCACCGTAGCGAGCAGCATTCAGTGCCATACCCTGCCGTGCCGTTTGCAGTGCCAGATAGCTTTGAAACTCCGCCGCTGCTGCTACACCGCCCCGAACAACGGTTTGTTTGGCAACTTGGTAGGTGGCAAAATGAAGGGCAAACTGACGAGCCATCTGTTCTAAGAGGATTGGCTTAAGAATCGAACTAACTGCCAAAGCGCTGCCACCTTTGATGAGTAAAGCCATCGGGTCGTGCTGTATTTGAACAGGTAGTGGTTCAGAGAGTTTAGACTGGGCAAGCGATCGCTGCACCCGCGCTGTCAGCGATTTCTTTTCTGATGCTGGTAAACGTTTCCAAGCACGACCCATTAAGTTGAGAAATATTTCTGCCTCTAAATCTGTGGTTGTGAGTTTTTTAGAGTAAGGAATCTTCAGGTAACGACAAACCTGAATTAGCGCTTGCCGATAGGTGAATTCACGGGTGCGTCCCTTGAGTACAGTCATCCCATCTGCTGCCAAAAAGCGAAATCGCTGTTCTAGGGCATCCAACCAAGCTTCGTGGTCTTGGCTTTGGATGTCTATTGGGTCAGGTGTCTGAACGTAATCTAGTGGGTTAAACTTGCGGCGGAACAGAATTTCCGTCATCTGCTGTAATTCTTCTTCCGTTGCTAGCTCTAACGCGGCTCTCAGTTCATCCAACGTCGTTCCCTCCACAACCCAGTTTCGGTGTTGTCAACTATTCTACTTCTATTACTTCAACGGATCAGGAGCATCAGTCGTGTTTGATGTCGCCATTATTGGTGCGGGTTTAGCCGGACTCACTTGCGCCCAACAGTTACACCAAGCTGGATATAAGGTCGTCGTCGTGGAAAAGTCTCGTGGTGTAGGAGGACGAGTGGCAACGCGACGGCTATATGACACCTGTGCTGATCATGGAGTGCGCTACCTGGAACCCCAAGGAAAGTTGTTGAAGCTGTTGATTGAGATACTAGTGCAGCGCGGCATCCTCCAAGCTTGGAGTAATACTATTTACGAACTAAAATCGGCAAAACCGGAGTCCAGAGTTATCAGCCATTCTCACTCCTCAGAGCTTACCCGTTACGTGGCAGCAAATGGAATGAGTGCGATCGCCAAATTTCTTGCCACTGGTCTAGAAATTTGGCTAAACCGACGAGTTCAGTCCATTACCCCAAGCACTGAAGCAACCTGGCATCTCACTTTTGACCCCACAGCTGAAACACACAATGAGCTAATCGCCAAAGCTGTCGTCATCGCGATTCCAGCGCCCCAAGCTTTGATGTTACTAGAACCCTTAGTCCAAACCAGCCTACCCCCAGCATTTCTGGATAGTCTGCGTTCTGTTGAGTTTGACCCCTGCCTTAGTGTAATTGCAGGATATCCAGCGGTAGGGGCGACGCATGCGTCGCCCCTACCCCCATGGAATGCTTGTACTATATCAAACGACTCTGACTTAGCCTGGATAGGCTTAGATAGCAGCAAGCGTCCCGAACCCCAAACACCCATCTTTGTCCTACAAAGCACCGCTGAGTTTGCAAAACATTACCTGGATGCCGAGGATCTAAACCTAGCAGGACAGCAGTTATTATCCCGTGCCGCACAGTTGCTAATTCCCTGGCTTGATACTCCAGATTGGTTTCAAGTCCACCGCTGGCGCTATGCCTTCCCCAGCCATTCCTTGAATCAAGATTGTCTCGACGCAGGGACATCATTCCCCCTAGTTTGTTGTGGTGATTGGTGTGGCGGTAAGCTGATAGAAAGTGCAATGAATTCTGGACTAGCAGCAGCTGCCCAGATTAATAGTCAGCTGCAACAGCAAACGCTGCCAGGAGAAAAATTTTTAGAGGTGATTTAGCGTTCGTGAGCGAGTCTAATTACTGTGAAAGCCTTTCCCCAAAAGCACTTTGTAAGTTTTCTACTTCTTGCTCGTCTTGACCAGCAACAATCATCATCAGTGTCTTGCCGTCACGAACACAGTACAGTTCAACTGAGGTATTTTCGGTAGCTCCAAACACATCCTGCTTAGTGACGTTAATATCCTGAAAACCTTCTTGTTTCATCACATCTTCGGCATCGTTCACGCACTGCTGGACAGTACTATTGTTTAGCTCGTATTCAGTTACGTAGATGGCAGGAGCATCAGCCATTGCTCTTGGAATCGACAACGTGAAAGAACTAGCACTTAAAGTTGCTGCCATTATGACTGGTGTGCAAGTCGAGTAAATAAATTTCATCCAAATCTTTCGCCCTATTTTCAGCCTAATACCCTTTATCACATTAATGGTTTATGTTTAGCCAAGTGTCAATTAGCTGAGTGGCTAATTCCAGAGCTTCTTTAGGTGTAGAGATTCTGCCCTCGGCGCGTGCCACCCCAATGGCGGTGAGAAGTTGACCAATTTGCTGTCCAGCTGGGAGATTGAGCGATCGCATCAAGTCGTTGCCAGTTACTAGCTGGGTTGGGTGAGCGACTTGATCATCAGGGGTAAGATAGCGGCTGATCAGGGGTGCAATCTTATCCACAGGCATTCCCGATGCTATAGCCAGAACTGCCAAAGCTGGAAACACAGCCTCAACATCCCGAAAGAAAAAATATTGCTCCCGGATTGGCATTTCTGAGGTTGTGTAACCTAGCAGCTGGGGCAAGTGTGTAAGCGCAGTAATCACAGCCCGAATCTCAGCGCGACTATACTTTAAACCCAACAGCTGTTCTTCAGCCGCTTCTGGTACCGATGGCAGTAAATTCGCTAGCTTCGCCAGACTCAGCAAAGATGCTGACTTACTGCCAACCGATGCTTGCAATTCCCTCCCAAGTTCATGCCAGGTTTCTTGCAGCACCCTAGCTGATTCGTCAACCGCTGCAACTTGCGCTAAGCCTTGAGCCGTTGCATCAGGAAACCAAGCTTGTAGCAAATTATCCTCCCAGGCAGCGGTAAGCCAGGGTGTGCCTTGAGGTGACTTGAGGAGATAGCCCAATTCTACTTGTACCCGTTCTGCTGCCACCTGTCCCAATAAAGGTGCTAACTGGCGAATTACAGCTTGGGTTTGCGGTTCAATCCTAAAACCTAACTGCGCGGCTTGCCTGTAACCTCGCAGTAACCGTAAGGGGTCATCTTCCAGGTTTGACTGTGACACCATCCGGATGACGCCCGCACGGCAATCTACCATACCTTGAAGCGGGTCGATGAATTGGTCAGTGTGGGGATTGTACGCGATCGCATTGATCGTAAAGTCTCGCCGATGCAAGTCCGTCTCCAGGCTGTTGCCTTCTTGCTGAGCTAGGTCAACTGTGGCATCCTTGAACACAACTCTGGCAATCTGCCGTTGGGCATCCAGTACCACAAACCCGGCTTTGTAGTGACCAGCAAGCGATCGCGCTGTCTGCACGGCGTCAGTAGGTAAAACAAAGTCTAAGTCTAGGTACTCAGCACGTCTTAAGAGCAAGGCATCCCGTACCGCACCACCCACCAAGCAAGCCTGTGGTGGTAACCACTCCCGGCTAAAGGGCCAATTTTGGGGAGAAAGAGCAGAAGCGTCATGGGTCATTGGTTATTGGTCAAACAACAAACAACAAATAACAAACAACCAACAACTGATACAAAAATCAACCTAAATGCTGGTTAATAAATGCTTTGCCTAAGCTAGGCTAACAAAAAGGACTTGGAGTTTGTGCAATGTGTGTTTGCGTTAACTGCCACTATGTAGACCGCTGCACCACGTACCATGCCGTGGAAATGCAGCATCAGGTGCCTCACCTGACAGAAACGCCTGATTTTGAGGCGAATGAACCCTCCATCAATGTCAATATCCGTGCCCGTGAAGATTACGTGGAGATGGAATGGGATGTTGTGAGTTGCCTTAGCTTTAAGCAAGAAACTGGGAAGTGGGCAAAGCTACGTCCGGGTGAGCTAGTACCCACCTAGGGGATTTCCCATAAGTTCATTATCCCAAGACTACTTTATTGACACAATTCCCTGCGTCGCGTCAAGATGAGAGAGGCGATGAATTTTTGTAAAGGCTTGGCTGGATGTCTTTTGAGTTTCTGTCACTGGAGACAATCCAGGAAATTGCGAGGCAGTATGGCTACTGGGCAGTTTTTTTGGGAATTGCCCTGGAAAACTTAGGGATTCCCATACCGGGAGAAACGATTACCCTGGTAGGTGGTTTCTTAGCGGGTAGTGGTGAACTAAATTATTGGATAGTACTGGCTAGTGCGATCGTAGGTGCTGTCTTGGGCGCTAGCGGTGGCTACTGGATTGGGAGACTAGGCGGGTGGGCTTTGCTGCTGCGAGTGGGGCGTTTCTTTCGCATCACAGAAGAGCAACTTACAGACGTTAAAACACAGTTTAGCGAGAACGCAGCTAGAGCTGTGTTTTTTGGGCGGTTTGTCGCCTTCCTCCGGATTTTAGCGAGTCCAATGGCAGGAATTATCGAAATGCCCTTCCCGCAATTTATGTTATACAACTTAGCGGGTGGTACTGTCTGGGCATCGGTGATGGTAACTTTATCGTTCTTTCTCGGACGCTTAATACCACTAGAACAATTAATCTCTTGGATGGCTAAATTTGCGATCGTTGTTCTCGTCTTAGTGATTGCCTGGTTTACTGTTCCCAAGTGGTTGGAATCTCGCAAACTCAAGCAATCATCTGTCAGCGATCAGCCATCAACACCGGGGGAGTAGGGCTTGGGGACTGGGGATTGGGAAGCTGAACGCAAAGTAGCTGGCGCATCGTCCTAATAGCCGCTCCCCAATTCTCTCTTTTAACAATACGTCGTACTGCTGCAAGTTATTTGTGATCATAATTGCGGCTGGATACCTCGTCTGTGCCTAGCAGGGGCGGAGGTAAATATCAACCCTTAATTTGACCGCTTGTAGCCAGTACACGGGCACTCACTCCAAACACACGTAGCAATCCCTCCGAGTCGGCATGATTATAACTACCGATTCCTTCCATGGAGGCATTTTCTGCTGAATAGAGGGAATGAGGCGTATTACTTGCGGAAACAAACGAGATATTTCCTTTGTAAAGAGAGGCTGTAATCGTTCCTGTGGCAAGCTCTGCTGTACGTTGAATGGCTTGGAGTGCCATCTGAGTAGCTAGGTCAAACCAATAACCTTGATAGATCTGCTTGGCAATCAATTGGGATAGCTCTTCAAAGAACTCACGGGCACGACGATCTAAAATCAGTTCCAGCAACCATCCATAACAAGTACCCAGCAGTTCTACACCTGGACTTTCATAAACCCCTCGTGACTTAATCCCCACAAAGCGATTCTCTACTAGATGAGTCCCGATCCCAATGCCATGCTTTGCACCAATTGCATTAGCTTGACCAATTGCCTCGACTAAGCTGACAGGACTGCCATTGAGTGTGACTGGGCATCCCTGCTCAAAGTGTACGGTAAACTCCTCCGATTCGTTTAGAGCATCGGAGGGATAGCAACCCATAATCGGCTTAACAAAATGGGCCGGCGTGGTTAACTCTTCAAGGAGTCCTGATTCGTGGGTTAGACCCAGCAAATTCGCATCGGTGGAGTAGGGTTTATCTTTCGTGGCAGTGACAGAGAGTCCCTTTTCTTGACAAAAGTCAATCATTTCGCTGCGACCAGGGAAACGTTCTAGAAATTCCTCGTCACGCCAGGGAGCATACACCTCAAACTCTGGAGCGAGCATATTAGTTATCAGTTGAAAACGGACTTGATCGTTGCCACGTCCTGTTGCGCCGTGACTAAAGATAGTTAGATCCCTTTTTTTCATCTGTTGGATCATGGCTTTCGCAAGGACACATCTGGCTATTCCGGTTGTGTTCCAGTAGCGTCCCTCATAGCAGGCTTGCGATTGAATAACCTTAAGGCCAGCTTCCGCTATGGCTTCTCGTGCAGGCAACAAGACAAAATCCGCTGCTCCAGCCAAGAGCATCCGCTGGCGGATTGCTTCCGTATCATCTTCATCAGGTTGCCCCAAGTCGGCGGTAAAACAGACGACCTGCACCCCCTTATCTGTAAGCCAACGAGTTATCGTGCAGCTATCAAGGCCACCGGAGCCAGCAAATGCAATAGTTTGTCCTTTCAAATCTTGAGCTTTCATGCTGTGATTTTCCTCTCAAGTACCATCGCCTACTAAGCACACCTACGGGTGAGCGTGTTTTTTAAATTAAATATGAAATTGATCGGACAGCTGTTATCCGGCGAAATTAGGATTTACAACTTTTTCAGCATGATCCATTGATTTCTCACCCTGGGAAACGACTGAGGACTTATTTTATCCGGTTGTGCCCTTTATAAATCGGTCAGGGCAAACAATCTGCTAATCCTGGGGTTAGGGACTTCCAGAAAAAAATTATCCCTGGCCTATCGTAGGGGCACTGCATGGCGCATTGAGGGCAGTTTTAGAGGCTCTTCGTACTGGTTGTCCGATTGAAGAAAAACTCCTTGGCGTACAACTTAGAAAAGAAATGACCCAGAGCAATCAAAAGAATCTCCACAAAGATTTGAAGCCATAAAGGAGCCAGGGTTAAGCCCCAAATCCCTACAATCAAGCCGGTTAAGACCAGAGTAATCCTATAGACTTGTTCACAAGCTTTAAGACCAGTCCAGATAGCCCACAGACCTATTCCTAGTAGAAGGATGTTCAATAGCATAGTTGTTCACCTCTTGTGTAAGTGTCTTGAATCAGCGATCGCGGTAGCCTGATTATCGATATATCTCTATTTGTCTAAATTGAAGGCAGCCCAAATCTAGTTCTGACCCTTGGCTTAAAGGCTTAATAACAAAGCTTCAATGAACAACCTTGCTGGGATTAGCCGCAAGCGGTTGTCTACCAGTTGTACGCCGCTGCAATTCTTCGATATATTCCCCAAGCACTTGGGGACAAAAATGGTAGTAACAATGCTGACCTTCCCGACGCACCATGATTAAGTCAGCATTAGCCAGCTCCTTGAGATGATGAGAAACCGTCGCCTGGGATATGGGGAACTGTTCCACTAGTGCGGTACAGGACGACTCCTCGGTGGCAGCGATCGCTTCTAAAATTTCAAAGCGTCGTGGGTCAGCTAAAGCTTTAGCCGTGCGAGAAAACTGGGTGATATTCATCATGTGACCTTCCTACACAGAAGGGGTAATGCCCTGCTTTGCTACTTCGTACCAAGCTGCGCAAATGCTAGCACCGACTTGGATTTATGAGTTTGAAGTATGTATATATTGATATATATCTATATCCTAAGAAAAGATTAATAGGCTGTCAAGGCGACAAAAGTTTATAATCCATCCGCTTGAACTATCTCTCTTGATTTCTGACTAGGGGGACTTTCTCATAAAGCGATCGCTTAAGTAGAATGTGCCATTCGGCTTAAGTGTGCGATCGCCCATCCTACCTTCACCAAGTTTTACAACGCAATTCCCATGTGAACGTTAAAGTTAAAAAACCTTCTATTAATTTGCTTTTGGAGTAGTGCGGCCATGACTAATACTGCTTCTGCACACACCAGCAACTTCTGGGGCTTTGATTTTGCCCCGCCGCAAGCCACACTGGATGCTGACTTACTCAGGCAGCTAAACTTTGTTCCAGGGTTAAAAGAAATTCTCATGCTGCGTCAGGTTCATGCTCTAGAACATGCAACTGTATGGGTGCTTGGTGAGCGCTATGGTGTTGGTGGTGCTGGCTCTTCAACAACCGCCCATCAGTTGGACAATGACACTTTAGGGGGGTTATCTACTGACCAAGGGTTTTATCTCTATGGTCAGGTACACCTGGCGGACTTGAGAAGAGCAGTACCCCTTGCCTTGCAGCGCCTCACGAAGGGAGAATGGGACTTGGCTGTGCATCCGCGCTGCGGCACGAATCTCTCAGTCGGAATGTTTCTAACGGTTGGACTAGCATTGGGTGCTCATTTTCTCCTGCCGCGAGGACCCATTGAGCAAATCCTAGGCCTTGGCTTAGCGGCAGCAACGGCTACTGAGCTAGCACCTGATGTCGGTAGCCTTGCTCAACGGTACCTGACGACTGCCATTCCTTTTAACCTAGCGATTGCAGAGATTACGGCAACGCCTGACATCTGGGGGCGTCCCTCCCATTTTGTCCAGGTACGGTGGAAGGAGTAAGAGCATTTTAGATTTTAGATTGTGGATGAGAAATTGGGGATTAGAGATTGGAGAAGAAAAGTTTTGAGTTTCCAGTTGAAGATTCTACTCCCTTCCCGCTCTAAGATTACCTACTGCAAGTCCTCTACCAGTCCCTAATCACCAGTCCCCAGTCGCCAGTCCCCCAAGCAGTAATAAAACTTAAAAACCCAATTAAACAGATAGCCCATTACGAGTAGTACGCTGTAGAACTAGAGTGAAAGGTAAAAATTCTTATGGTTCAACGTGGTTCAAAAGTTCGAGTACTCAGAAAAGAATCTTTCTGGTTTCAGGATGTTGGCACCGTCGCGACTATAGACCAGAGCGGCATCAAATACCCAGTGATTGTCCGCTTTAACAACGTCAACTACGCAGGCGTCAATACCAATAACTTTAATATGGACGAACTTGTAGAGGTTGAAGCACCGAAGGGTAAGGCAAAAACCTCGACAGCAACGTCTGGTGGCAAGGGCACACCTATAGATGAGAGAGCACGCAAGACAGCGTCAGCGACAGGCGCTCCAGGCTCTAACACAGAGGGTAAAAAAGGAGAGGAGCCAGGCGGTAGCAGACTTGTAGCAGGTGATCCCAATCAGGGAACGGACGCGCGTTAAGTTGTGCCAGAGTTGCCTGAAGTTGAAACAGTTCGCCAGGGTCTAAATCGAGTGACCCTGAACCAAGAAATTCAGGGTGGGGATGTGTTGCTCGATCGCACTATTGCCCACCCTCTTTCTGTAGGTGAGTTTTTAACAGGATTGAAGAATGTCTCTATTACTGCCTGGCATCGGTATGGTAAATACTTACTGGCAGAACTGATCAAGTCAGATATTGGTGAAGCGGGTTGGTTGGGCGTTCACCTGCGAATGACAGGTCAGCTGCTATGGGTTAATCAAGAGGAACCATTACAAAAACATACGCGAGTACGATTGTTCTTTCAAAACAATCGCGAGTTGCGCTTTGTTGACCAGCGTACCTTTGGGCAGATGTGGTGGGTACCGCCCTCAGAAGCACCAGCAAGCATCATCACAGGACTCAAGAAACTGGGACCCGACCCTTTTTCTGCTGACTATTCTGTCGAGTACCTAGTTAGGAAGCTAAAAAATCGCCAACGTTCCATTAAAACAGCGCTGTTGGATCAGGAACTAGTGGCAGGTGTGGGTAATATCTATGCCGATGAAGCCTTATTCTTGAGCGGTATTCGACCGGAAACGCTTTGTGCAGATTTGACTGTAGAGCAGATTGAGCGTCTGCGTACTGCCATTATCCAAGTTTTGCAAACGAGTATTGAGTCGGGTGGCACTACCTTTAGTAACTTTCTCAATGTGCAGGGTGTTAATGGTAACTACGGCGGTGTTGCCTGGGTCTACGGTCGCACGGGAGAGCCTTGCCGCGTCTGTGGTACTGCAATTCAACGCCTCAAGTTGGCAGGGCGCTCATCTCACTTTTGCCCGAAATGTCAGCACCTACAGCAGCCAGCCGTTAGATAATTGCACTTTGGCTGCGTGCTGAACAATCGTAGAATGCTAAACAAAGAGATTTAAAAGCTTTACTACAAAGAGCAGCAATTATGGCAGACAAAATCAAAAAAGGGGCTTTGGTTCGCGCTAACCGTGAAAAGCTGGAAAATAGCTTGGAAGCTCAGGCTAGCGATTCACGCTTTCCGCCTTACTTGTTTGAAACTAAGGGGGAAGTTGTAGATATGAGGGGAGATTATGCACTTGTAAAGTTTGGTCAAGTGCCGACCCCGAATATTTGGTTGCGTGTCGATCAACTAGAAGTGGTGGGTACTGCCGCCGCGTCTGACGCTTAGAAAAAGTAATTGAA
>DATNQP010000175.1:0-9990 GCA_036703965.1 Leptolyngbyaceae cyanobacterium | reverse complement strand
CCCTCTGATAGACTTGAAAACTGGAATAGCCAGATAAAACCTAGCAAAATCAAGCAGTTGGGAGAACGGGTGTCGTGGAAAATACATTAGGTTTAGAGATTATTGAGGTAGTTGAACAAGCCGCGATCGCATCTGCCAGGTGGATGGGGAAAGGCGATAAGAACACAGCTGACCAAGTGGCTGTAGAAGCCATGCGGGAGCGGATGAACAAAATTCACATGCGGGGTCGCATTGTCATTGGAGAAGGGGAGCGAGACGACGCCCCCATGCTCTACATTGGCGAAGAAGTGGGCATCTGTACCCGTGAGGATGCCAAAGCGTTCTGCAACCCAGATGAACTGGTTGAGATCGACATTGCCGTTGACCCCTGCGAAGGTACCAACCTAGTCGCTTACGGACAAAACGGTTCAATGGCAGTGCTGGCGATTTCTGAGAAGGGGGGTTTGTTTGCTGCTCCTGACTTTTATATGAAGAAGCTAGCAGCACCCCCCCAGGCACAGGGTCATGTGGATATCAACAAGTCGGCTACTGAAAACCTGAAAATTCTTTCCGAGTGCCTGAATCGCTCGATTGAAGAACTGGTAGTAGTCGTCATGAAGCGCGAACGTCACGACGAACTCATTAAGGAAATCCGCGAGGCAGGTGCCAGAGTCAGACTGATTAGTGACGGAGATGTCTCCGCCGCCATCTCCTGCGCCTTTTCCGGGTCAAACATTCATGCTCTGATGGGAATTGGTGCAGCACCAGAAGGTGTCATCTCAGCAGCTGCAATGCGCTGCTTAGGCGGACATTTTCAGGGTCAGCTCATCTACGATCCTGCGATCGTGAAAACGGGTCTGATTGGCGAAAGCAAAGAGAGCAACCTTGAGCGACTCCAATCAATGGGCATTAACGATCCTGACAAGATCTACAATGCTAACGAGCTAGCCTCTGGTCAGACGGTGCTGTTTGCTGCTTCTGGCATTACCCCTGGAACCTTGATGGAAGGCGTCCGGTTCTTCCACGGTGGCGCACGGACTCAGAGCTTGGTCATTTCCAATCAGTCACGAACCGCGCGGTTTGTGGACACAATCCATCTGTTCGATGAGCCGAAGACACTGCAATTGAGGTAGGATCAACGCTCTTATCCGATAGTTGAGAACCAGTGTAGGGGCGATCGCTAAGCTTCTTTTCAGCAATCGCCCCCTGGGTTAATACGGGACAACGTTCAAGATGGCAAACTCGGCTTTGCTGCGATCGCACCAGGCTAGATGCCCTCCCGCCTAACCCAGTAACTCCTGAAGTTCATAGTTGGCTTTGAATAAACTTTAATTTCAAGAATTTCATGGGATGGTAATTTAAGTCTAAATTTTTGAATTCGACAGGTCGCAATCATCCCAAATCCTCTTGATAAACATCGTGATATCTGACCAAAAAGACGACAAATATTTGGAGAAAACATGAATATCGCAGTCGTAGGTCTAAGCCACAAGACAGCGCCGGTTGAAGTTCGGGAAAAACTGAGCATTCAAGAGGCGAAGATGGAAAGCGTGATGCAAGAGCTGTGTGGCTATCCCCACATTGAAGAAGTCGCAATACTGAGCACCTGCAATCGGCTAGAAATTTATGTCGTTGCTAAAGAAACTGAACAGGGAATTCGAGAATTAACCCAATTTCTCTCAGAATTAAGTCAAATGCCTCTGCACCACCTGCGGCAACACTTATTCATCTTGTTGCATCAGGATGCGGTCATGCACCTGATGCGGGTGGCAGCGGGTCTCGACAGCTTGGTTTTGGGAGAAGGACAAATTTTGGCGCAGGTCAAAAATACTCACAAACTTGGTCAGCAATACAACGGCATTGGACGCCTGCTCAATAAGCTCTTTAAACAGGCACTGACCGCCGGTAAGCGAGTCCGCACTGAAACCAGCATCGGTACTGGTGCTGTCTCGATCAGTTCTGCCGCCGTGGAATTGGCTCAGCTTAAAGTCCAGAACTTAGCCGCCTCCCGCGTCGCCATTATTGGTGCGGGTAAGATGTCACGTTTGCTGGTACAACACCTGCTGGCGAAGGGTGCTGCGACGATCGCAATTTTAAATCGCTCTCAGGCACGAGCTGAGGAATTAGCTAGTCAGTTTGCCGACGCCAAGCTGGAACTGTGTTCTCTTTCGGAAATGATGACAGTGATTGCCGAGTCGGACCTGGTTTTTACCAGCACTGCCGCCACCGAACCCTTGCTCAATCGGTCAAAACTAGAAGCCATTCTGGAGCCAAATCGGTCTTTGATGCTGTTTGATATCTCTGTGCCGCGCAATGTCCATGTGGATGTGAATGAGTTAGATAACGTACAGGCATTCAATGTTGATGACTTAAAAGCCGTCGTAGCGCAAAATCAAGAAAGCCGCCGTAAGATGGCAATGGAAGCCGAGCTACTCTTGGAAGAAGAGGTAGAAGCCTTTGAAGTGTGGTGGCGATCGCTCGAAACAGTAACCACGATCAACTGCCTACGAGATAAGGTAGAAACCATTCGCGAGCAAGAGCTAGAGAAAGCCTTATCGCGCTTGGGGTCAGAATTTGCCGAAAAACATCAAGAAATTATCGAAGCTCTCACAAGGGGTATTGTCAACAAAATCCTCCACGACCCAATGGTTCAGTTACGGGCGCAGCAGGATATTGAGACGCGACGCCGTGCCATGCAATCGTTGCAAATGCTCTTCAATTTGGATACAGAGGAGCAATTTAGTTAATTAGTTATTAGTTATTAGTAGGGGTACATCGGTTCGTGCCTTTCATCCTGGTAAAGCTAATGACCAATGACTAATGACAAACAAAAGACGCCTCTGGAACCCAACTTTTCGAGTTGTCACCTTGCTCCTGGGGCTAGGACTCGCCTGGGATTTGCTGTCTCACCTGGTAGCAGAAGTCTTATGGTTCAACGAAGTTGGTTACTTATCCGTGTTCCTCAGACGCTTGCAGACCCAACTGGGTCTGTGGATCGTGGTGTGCACTCTATCAGCTGGGTTTCTACTTGGCAACTTGTTTCTCGCCAATCGGCTTAAGCATTTCGACCCCAGTTTACTATCCAGAATCTTGCCTGAGGAGCCTCCTGGTCGCCGTCAGCGTCTTGACAGGATGAATGTAGGAACGGAACCCCAGGCGGTTCCCCGCTCAATTAGAGTGGGGACGAGAACCTCGCTCCAGGAAGACGCTGCAACGTTTTCCGGCATCCTGAGCTGGCGATCGCTTCTACCTGTGGTGTTCTTTCTCAGCTTACTGGTGGGGGTGATGCTGCTGCACTACGGCAAGATTGCCCTCTCACTTTGGCATCGCAACATGAGCCTCCTCAGTGTCACGCCACCACTGCCAACTCCCTTTGATTGGACATCCGTGGAAGCGCTTGCTCGACAGCCGTGGAACAATCAGATTTGGGAACTTGGGGTGCTGGTAGTGATTGCGATCGCGCTGATAGTCAATCCCCAGTTTTGGTTAACTGCGATCGCTTTGGTACTTTCGTTGTTCTTTGCGCTGGTTCTGTCCGTCCAATGGGTTCGGATTTTACAGTATTTCTACCCCACCGCCTTCAATGCCAATGAGCCACTCTTCAATCACGATATCAGCCTCTATGTCTTTAGCTTTCCTGTCTGGCAGCTGTTGGAGTTTTGGCTAGAGGGACTTGCCCTGTTTGGTTTAGTGGCGACATTGCTGATTTATCTGCTGGCAGGAGATAGTTTCTCCCAGGGGAAATTTCCAGGATTTTCTCAAAGCCAACTGCGTCACTTGTATGGGCTAGGAAGCGGGATGGCAGCGATGGTCGCTGTCCGTTATTGGCTCTCGCGCTACGAATTACTGTACTCTAGTCGTGGCATTGCCTACGGTGCCAGCTATACTGATGCCACCACCCAGTTGCCAATCAATACAGGTCTGAGCATCTTGGTAGGAGCGCTCGCTCTCTTCCTGCTCTTGAGAACAATTTTCTGGTTCCGGCATCCCCAGAAAAGCGCTCAGACGGCATTGGTAGCATTGGGACTTTACCTGGTGGTGGGAATCGCAGGTGTGGTTGTACCAGCAGGGGTGCAACGCTTTAATGTTCAACCGAACGAACTAGCACGGGAACGACCTTACATCCAGCGCAGCATTGCCCTCACTAGGCAAGCGTTTGATCTAGAAAATATTGACGTTCAAACCTTCGACCCAAAGGGTCAGCTCACCTACGCTGATATTCAGTCAAACGACCTGACAATTGAGAATATCCGCCTTTGGGATGAGCGCCCCCTCTTAGAAACCAATCGCCAGTTGCAGCAAATCCGCCTCTACTACAAGTTTCCTGACGCCGATATTGATCGCTACAGCCTAAAAACAGATGTTGGTATAAACAAGCAACAAGTTATCATTGCCGCTCGTGAGTTAGACTACAGTGCGGTGCCCCAACAGGCGAAGACCTGGATCAATAAACACTTAATCTATACCCACGGCTATGGCTTTACTCTCAGTCCAGTAAACCAAGTTGGTGCTGGTGGATTGCCAGACTACTTTGTCAAAGATATTGGTACCGATGCCGATGACGATAGTGCCTTAAAGACATCAGATGAAAACATTCGAGCGAGTATTCCCATTGGCAAGCCCCGAATTTACTACGGCGAAATCACCAACAACTACGTGATGTCGTCAACGAAAGTAAACGAGTTGGACTATCCCAGTGGCGACGAAAATGTTTACAACACCTATGACGGAAAAGGGGGTGTGCGCTTAAGTTCCTGGTGGCGACGGTTGTTGTTTGCTCAATATCTAAAAGACTGGCAAATGCTACTGTCTCGAAACATTACGTCTGAGAGTAAACTCCTGTTCCGTCGTAATATTAACCAGCGCATCCGTGCGATCGCTCCTTTTCTGCGCTACGACAGTGACCCTTACCTGGTGTCGGCCAATGTCGGTGACGTCAATGATGCCCAGACTCAGAACTACCTCTACTGGATTGTCGATGCCTACACGACGAGTAAGCGTTACCCTTATTCCGACCCAGGCAAGAACGAATTCAACTACATCCGTAACTCAGTCAAAGTCGTCATTGATGCCTATCACGGTGATGTCGATTTCTACGTTGCCGACCCTCAAGACCCAATCATTCAAACCTGGAGTGTCATTTTCCCCAGACTCTTCAAACCACTGGATACCATGCCAGCTACTCTACGCAGTCATATTCGGTATCCACAGGACTTTTTCAGCGTCCAATCCGAGCGGTTGCTGACCTATCACATGACTGAGCCGCAGGTGTTCTACAACCGAGAAGACCAGTGGCAGATTCCCCAGGAGATTTACGGCGACCAACCCCGAGCGGTGCAGCCATATTACCTGATCATGAAACTGCCAACAGCCCAGTCAGAAGAATTTATCCTACTCCTTCCCTTCACGCCTACCCAGCGTACCAACTTAATTGCCTGGTTAGCAGCGCGTTCAGATGGGGAGGAATACGGCAAGTTGTTGCTCTACCAGTTTCCCAAACAGCAACTGGTCTACGGAACCGAGCAAATCGAAGCCTTGATTAACCAAGATCCTGTCATCTCCCAGCAAATTTCGCTATGGAATCGCCAAGGGTCACGGGCGCTTCAGGGGAATCTGTTGATCATTCCGATTGAGCGATCGCTACTCTATGTCGAACCGCTCTACCTGGAAGCCGAACGCAATAGCCTGCCGACGTTAGTGCGGGTGATTGTGGTTTACGAAAACCGTATCGTCATGGCAGAAACTTTAGACCAAGCTCTCCAGGCGATCTTCCAGCCAACTCAACCAAAGACACCGGCAATTGTCCGCCCACTAGAGCAACAAGCCCTACCCTGAGAGTTAACTAAAGATGAGAGGACGGGGTGACAACCCTGTCACCTTCACAACTTATTCACTTTTACGCTCTAACTTGGAGAAAGCAAGTGCAGGATAGAAAGATTGCATCTATTGGCGTATGCACGTCAAGCTGAATATAATGTGAACAATGAAGATCGCATCAAACCAAAAAGCAGATATATTCAGGGTTACAGGCTAAAAGAAAAAGCTGGAATGGGGTGAGTTGCTGCCGGGGTGTTCTCAACGAGTGAGTGAATTGAAAATACGAGCAACGAAACTGGGTGCTTACCAGCTGTTATAAATCTGAATCAGGCTTTATTGCAATAAAGATTACTTGCATGCTCATTGCATAAATGTTGAAGAAAGCCAGATTCAGGGGGCTTTTTACTGCATTGAGCAAATATTGCCATGAGTTAGCAATAGAACTCTGTATTTGAATCAGAGACCGTTTTCAACGACTAGTTAGGTCGGAGTATTAAGCTGCCAAAACAGCAATTTCTCAGCTCTAAGTATCTTTAACGTCTCTAAAATTTGTTTGGTTTTTTGGGACTTCCCCATCCTATTTAAAAGTAGTGAGCTTAGATTCAATGGAGCCTCTAATGGCAACTCAGGAGGTAGTTACCACTGCCGAGCTGGCAAGACAGATTCAAGCTTGCAGCGAAGGGAAATTTACAGGTCAGTTGGATTTGGAGATTCAAGATACCAAAGTCCAGCGGTGGAGCTTGTATTTCCGTATGGGTAATTTGATTTGGGGTACTAGTGAAGTGCATCCGCTGCGCCGTTTGCATCGGCAACTGTCTCAGCACTGCGTGCAACTGGTCATCGATGCCAAAGCATTAGCGAGTTTTCGAGAGTCTGTCGCTCAAGGCTTGGTTCTGCCTCAGTGTTGGGATTACCACTGCTTAGCAGAACTAGTGAGACAGGGGAAAGTCAGGCGGTGGCAGGTGTTGGCGGTCATTGAAGGCAACCTTACAGAGATACTGTTCGATCTTTACCAACAGTGGGACAAACGTCGCTATCGTTCAGCCCTAAAACTGACCTACAAGCCAATTCCTCAAGACACTATAGATTCAATAGATTCAAGCTTGGTATTGATTCGAGCTGACCAGGCTTGGCAGCTAGCAAAGCAGGCTTGGGAGGCTTGGCAGGAGGCAGGGTTGTTAGACTATTCCCCGAACTTGGCTCCCACGATCTGGAAGCCTGAGGAATTGCGACAGCACACTTCGCCAGTTGTCTACTATAACTTGGTTGCTTTGATAGATGGTCATCAGACTTTAAGAGATTTAGCGGTTAAGTTGAAACAAAACCTGTTGCCGCTGACCCAGTCAATAATACCCTACATCCGTAAAGGGTTTATAGAAGTGATCGAGGTTGGGGACTTGAGCTATGACATTAAGCCAAGCATAGCTGCTAACCCTCAGCCAGCATCTGTCGCTCCATCCATCAGACCGGTTCAACCTCAACCAACGGCTCCCTTAATAGCCTGTATTGATGACAGCCGGATCGATAGCGAGATGATGAGTCGAATTCTTACCCAAGCTGGCTATCGGTTCATCAATATTCAGGACCCAGTGAAAGCCCTACCGATATTGCTAGAGCATAAACCTGCTCTGATCTTCTTGGATTTGATCATGCCCATTACCAACGGCTATGAAATCTGTGGACAAATCCGCCGCACTTCGGTTTTCAAGGACACACCTGTCATCATTCTCACTAGCAATGACGGAATTGTAGACAGGGTGAGAGCAAAAATGGTCGGCTCCTCCGGCTTTTTAGCTAAGCCTATTGAGTCGGAGAAGGTGCTGAAAGTTCTACAGAGGCATCTAGCGGCAAGAACACCCATGTAATCCCAATCTTGCAAACAGCTTGAGATGAGTTTCCTTCTGCCGCCGGTTTGAAGCCAACACTGATGAATTTGAAGAGTATTGTACTACAGGAAAGTGTCTGATGATAACAGTTCTTTTGGTTGAAGATAGCTTGACAGAAACCGAGGTGCTCAGTGCTTACCTCAAGCAAGCCGGTGTAACGGTGGTCAGCGTCACAAGTGGTGAGGAGGCTCAGATCAAACTCCAGTCACAGAAACCGGATTTAGTAATTCTTGATGTGATCTTGCCAGGGCAAAGCGGGTTTGAACTCTGCCGCGAACTCAAAACCAATGCCAATACTCAGGGCATCCCAGTGGTGATTTGCTCAACCAAAGGAACCGATGCAGATAAACTCTGGGGTTCAATGCTGGGGGCTGATGCCTACATACATAAGCCCGTAGACCAAAAGAAACTGATGCAAACAATCCAGCAATTGACTTCCATTTATTAGTTAAAGGTTGGAAGGTTATCTTCTAAACCTTCAACCTTCCAATCTGGAATCTACAACCCTTCTTTAACAACAACCCAAATGCTGACCTCGCTTGACTCAGTGTTAACAGCGACCAGTCTTGATCTGCTGACATTAGACGACGACCCACTGCCCCCAGAAACCCGGCAGCGGTTGCTTCGCTTTGCCCTTGGTCTTGAAGACAGCGCACTGCTGCCATTAGAGCAGATTACGGAAATTCTTAGGTTGAACGTGACCGAAATTCTGCCAGTCCCTGAAATGCCCAGTTGCGTTTTGGGAATTGGCAATTGGCGAGGAGAAATGCTCTGGCTCGTGGACCTAAACCATCTTGTTGGCTATTCGCCCTTGTCTAGTGTTAGGCAAGTGTCGGCATCGCCTGTGGCAATGGTCGTTCAAGTCAATGACCAGGCTGTGGGTCTAGTGGTGCAGCAAGTCAATGACATCGAGTTACACGAATTGCAACAACTCCAGCCAGCAGCGGCTGGATTATTTCCGCCCAAGCTCCTGCCTTTTGTCTTGGGGGCTTTGCCTGGGGGAAATGGGGCTGTCTTAGATGTTACAGCCATCACTCAGTCTCCCCTATGGCAAATACACCAGGGACGAGCGTCTTGAAGCCTTCTACCTTGAAATATCAAGGTAGAAGCCAATGCTGACAAACCTTATTGACACAGACCACACTAACAACGGTAGCGATATGACGATAGAGGATCAAGCCATAGCCTTGCAGGAATCTGAGCAATCTGAACACGTACTAGAACCCCAATCACCGCTTAACCAACCGCCGAGTAAGAGTAATGGCGATGGGGTAAGTGCCGGATTCAAGAGCAATTTTGATGATCCACACCAAGCTGTAGCATTAGTTAGCGCCCTTAAAGCTGACCTTGAGATGACTGGATATCTTGCTAAACCTGAAGCCCATGAGAGAATTCTTCAGCTGGAAAAGTGGGTTCAAGGATTACAAACAGGCTTGAAGGTTAGCCCAACTGCTGCTACCGAGCAACACTTAAAGCGTGAGCGGCAGTGGTTATTAGCCCTTGCCAGTAAGATGGGCCAATCTGCCAATATTGACGACCTGTTCAAAACCACAGTAAATGAGCTTCGTAAGCGTTTACAGGTAGACCGAGCCTTAATCTACCAATTCCAGTCTGAGAACCAGGGAATAGTGCGGACTGAGTTGATGGTGGCTGGCTATACTCCCACTTTGGGAGAATCCCTAAGTGCAATCGCTTTTGGGGTACAGAACCGCCAGGACTACCAGCAACAGCAAGTAGTAACCCTACCTCTTGTCTACCAAAAGGCTCCGAGTCCCTACCAACTTCAACTGCTGCAAAAGTTCCAAGTTAAAGCTAGCCTGAGTCTACCGATTCTCCTAGAGGGGGAAGTGTGGGGCTTGCTCGTTGTGCAGCAATGCTCTAGTTCCCGACGATGGCAGGAAGCAGAAATTAGCCTACTCTACCAGATTGTCACTGAACTGACTTTGGTCTTGCAGACAGTGGAATTTCGCGCCCAAATGCAAAAACAGGGTCAGCAACTGGCTCAAGAGGCAAAACGGGAGCGAGAAGCTGCTAAGGTAATCGAAAAGATTCGCCAAAGCTCGGACATTGACATTATTTTCAAGACAACCACACAAGAAGTCCGTAAACTCCTTGGCGTGGAACGCTTGACCATCTACAAGTTCCGTCCCGACTATTTCGGCGACTTTGTCGTGGAGTCGGAGTCCGGGGATTGGCCGAAACTGGTAGGCAGTGCTTGGGAAGACCCCTATTTAAATGAACACCAAGGCGGTCGGTTCCGCAACAATGAAGCCCTAGTCGTCGATGATGTTTACAACGGGGGCTTAAC
>DATNQP010000174.1:0-12601 GCA_036703965.1 Leptolyngbyaceae cyanobacterium | reverse complement strand
TGAATATTTCGGTAGCCAGCCTCTCGGAGTTTACCGACTAAGGCTTGAACGCCCTCTGGATTACCCGTACTATCTTGAATCGCCACACGCAGGTAGGCTGGGTCAACCTGACGAGTCTCACTATAGCCTTGGTCAAAGTACTGAGCCATCATCTGCTGGATACGGCGCTGGTTGGGTAACCAGTAACTGACTTCATTGTGCCCACTTCCGTTAAAATCACCGGGTACCATCAGCATTTGCACATTCGACCGGTTTGTCTGAACACCAAAACCGACTAGGGCAACTAGCTCTTCTACAGTCAAGTTCGTGTCAATGTACGACTCAATTACCGAGAGAATTTTCGGCATTCGCGCTAGAGTGGCGGGATTAAGCGCCTGTTCCATCAAGGCTCTCATGAGGAGTTGCTGCCGCTGCACCCTACCAATATCGCCATACTTGTCGTAACGAAATCGCAAAAGCTGCATTGCTTTATCGCCATCCAGGTGCTGTCTGCCTTGCTTCAGGTTGATGTAGAGGTGCTGAGAGTCGTCTTTATACTTCATGTCCTCCGGGATATACACAGTGACGCCCCCTAGGGCGTCTACAAGGCTTTGAACCCCCTGAACGTTTACCCGGACGTAGCGGTCAATGCCAACACCTTCAAGTAGTTCACTCACTGCCTTTGCCGTCAGTGCTGGTCCTCCATAGTAATTGGCGGCATTGATTTTGGTGACGCCGTGTCCTTCTATATAAGCGCGAGTATCGCGAGGAATGGAGAGAACAGCTAGCTTTTTCGCCTCTGGGTCAAACCGCAGCAGGAGCATTGTATCGGTCAGACCGTCAAAGGAGTTGACCAGCGCCTGATAGCCAAGGTCTTTTGGCTGTGGTTGGTTGAGGTCAGATGTTAGAACTTTGGTTCCCAAAACTAAGATATTAACCGGTCGAGTCAGCTCTGGCAGTCGCATAGTGCTGCGGGTAATGCTCCCACCATTGCCAAACACTGCTTCCTCAGCAGGACTGAGGTGACTTTGCAGTAGGGGCGTAGTGGAGAGTGATACAGCGAGCATTGCACCTGCTGTCGCCGATAACATTGCCACGCCGGTAAAGCCCAACCAAAGCCAGAGCCAACGCCCCTGCTTAACCTTTAAAGGCTTTTTCCGGACGGGCTGAGAATTTTTCTGCCCCGAACGGGGTTTTTCATAAGTTTTTCGAGCTGGCACTTGGCTTCCTCACACACACAATAAGGATGGGAATTTGGAGAAGATAACTCACCGACGCACTAATGCATTAACCCTGAGTCAGATATAAGTGTTTAACAAGAACACTCATATCAGTTTTTTCGACAGTTTGCTGCTGCTATCAGGCAAATACAAGGTAGAGTTCGATCAATCCGTCAATAGAGACAATCACGCTACTGCCTCACTCCTGGGCAGTACGACCCTAAGGCTTAAATCCTTAACTTAAGATAAATGCTTACGCACGGTTCTCTCAGCAACACGACTAATCCCTGGTAGACGTGGTAACTTGCGTTGCCACAAACGAACCATCAAGCCAAGACTCACTAAAAAATAACCACTTGTGAGCAAACTATTCATAAATAACAGGCGTAATGTCCAGAACTCTGAAAGCTCGGCTCCTGATGCTAATAAAATGTAGCCGAGCAGCCAACCAAAAGCCAAGGTAACAGACAAGCGACTCACGACTTGTTGTTCCCGTGTCCCCTGACGGCGATAAAGCGTCCAAAGTGCCGGAAAAAAGCCAATTATGGGAATTAGGTAGATAAAAAGCTGCAAGCGCTGAAGATCTGAATTTTCTAATGGGTCAAGCTCTTTCATGTCGGTTAGGGGATGGAGACTTGAGCGTCGAAGTCGTTCAACTTCCGCCTTTTGTACCCTTATGATGACATTTTCCTTTCTTCTGAAGGCGATCGCGTCTTATTATTGCCCTATTTCGTTGCCAGACGCCAAGCACGCGATCGCTACTGCTTTTACCCTCTCAGTCGCCTCAGCTCATGCCCAGAGCCTTCCAAGTTTGCTGACCAACAATGCCATCTGCCTCCAGTTTATTAGCCTTCTGGAACGCTCTGACAGCCGCTTTTGTGCCTAGACCAAAGACACCATCGATAGTACCAGGGTTCAACCCTTTCTCTTTCAAACGTTGCTGAAGTTGCTTGACAAGCGGACCACTTGAGCCTTCCTTTAACAGTTGCGACGAGCCTGACGTTCCCCAAGGCATCTGCATCAGATCCTGTCCATAGATAACCGTTGTGTAAAAGATGTAACGGTCATTCAGCTGATAGCGTCGGTCTTTTTTAATCAAGCTCATAAACTCCCGATGTCCCTGACGCATCCGTCCGACCAAGCAACCGGCACTAGCATAGTAAACATTGTTGTGGGGCAAGTCGTAACCCCAGTGCTGATTGATACCAAAGTACCCCGTATCCGTCTTATCGCCAGCTCGTTGGTAATCTTTGTTTAAGTCTCGGTGAACAGTAATCTCAGCCCCCGTCTGCAAAAGCGCTTCATGACGGTCAGTGGTACCATGAATCCCTACCTGCCAAGCTTTATATTGACCAAACTTGATTCTAGCGGCTCCGATGCTGGGGTTCATCGGGCGATCAGTGTAACGGAATCCCGGTTCTGTAGTGGATTCCCAGTTACCGATAATGGCAGGAACGCCATCAACAATCTGAATTACCATCCGGCGGTCATTGAAATAGTTGGGAGGGTCGCTATTGAGGTTGCCGTCAGCGTTCATCCCCTCAATGTAGACAATGTTGTACTGCCTTATTCCCTGAAAAATCTGGTAACCTTTGGTCTGCATATATTTAACAATACGACTTGCCAGGTCGCTACCCAGCTTTATCTCAGGAGTCGGTAAATTCTCTGGCTTTGTTTCAATAAGCTTTTCGGCAGTGACACGTCCGAGCTGTTCTGGCTCATTACACTTCATCAGGGTTTGAAATTCCTTAAGTGCTGCTACAGAAATAGGACCAAACTTGCCGTCGGCTGGCGGGTCTAAAAGACCGAAAGTAATTAGCCGACTCTGAATTTGGGTGGTAAGTTCTTTATCAGAGGCAATGCCTTCCATACCGTATTTCAGGTCTTTTCCGAGAAAATCTTGCAGCTTCATGATGTTATAGCGGTGAAATTTATATGATGAGAGATGACTTCAGCACCTCGATAGTTTAATCCGGAAGTCCTGCCTTTTGGCGCTCGGCGCTATACTAACGCCAGACTTAAATAAGCTGTGCTAGGCACCGTTCTCGCCGAGAGCTAAAGCTAGCTTTTCGCCTTGCCACTGCGTAACGCAGCAGTGAGTTATTATCACATGTCGTCCTCAATTGTTACATTCATCTGGTAGAAATTATAGAAAGCGCCTCATATCCTACATGCTTAAGCGGTGAGAGTGTCAATCCTTCAAAATATCACCGGCTGGTAATAGCAATCTCTCTTCAATTTCCGTTTGCACGGCGGCACTTACATGGCAATCACTTTTGAGGCAATCTACTAATAATTTGTTGGCATCATAGTACTGGTAAAGCGATCGCGTCTGTTCCTTGCTGAAGTGCCAATTGTGATCAGCACTGTGATGTGTCCTCATCACGGCTTTTAATTGCTCAGTCCATGCGTGACGGTTCTGTTGCCACCAAATTTTAAATCTTGCTGAGCCTTCTTCTCGGTCGGGTAGTTGAGCTTTGAGAGCTTCTAGCGATCGCTGCAACTCACGCGCCTGATCAGGAGCAAGGGCTAAGTTAAAGTGAAGGGCGCAATTAACAGTCTGGTCAAGAATATGGAGACGGCTCAAACCCAAAGCATAAGGAAGGTCAGGGGTTTGGACATTAAAGTTAAAGGCAAAATTCCGGTGGAGGTCAAAGTCAGGCTGGAGAGCGAGGGAGAGGGAAAGGAAAAGGCGCAGAGGAAAGTAAGGTAAGGCAGGAAAATGACCGCTAGCAGGACCAGGGCTAAGGGCACAAGTAAAGTAATGATCGAGCGTTAGGGCGAGGGAAAAGTAAAAAGCTCGAACAGCAGCAGGTTTGTACTGAACTGAGACGGACTGGGATTTCTGGCTAATCCACCTGATGAATTGCAGCAAGTTCTCATCAGAGGCTACTAGGATGTCGATTTGTTGTTTCATCAGCCGCAGCAGGTCATCAGCCTTCCGCAACATCCCAGTGGCGAGTAAAAAGACTTCATGCCAACGTTTCTCGGTGATATGGCTGGCTAACTGTTGTAGGTTGCCAGGTTGCAGGTTAACTTCTGATAGCGTTAGCGAAGCGGTAGCAACGTTAGGAGCGTCAGCGGCTTCACTAACGCTAACACCCCGCTGGGCTAACAATGCATCAGAAGCTTCAGCCTGGACTTCGCCTCGCTGCGCTAACAACTTTCTAATCTTCAACTCGTTAGAACCATCAACCTTCAACTCCGTTTCAGCCGTAATGTGTCGGGCAGTGAAATATTCTTGAAACGTTAGATGAGAGAACGAGTAAATTCGACGCGATCGCTCCACTAATAATCCATGTTGCCACTCAATAGATTTCAGCACCGCCTCACTATCCAACTGCAATGCCACTGCGTCAGTTTCTGCATTCGGTAACAGTCGCAGATAGTCAGCGATGTATTGCTGAATTTTGCTTTGTTCAAAGAAGTAATCATTCTGTTCAAAAGTAAGCGCTCCCACCTTGTTCAACAGCTTAATCTTGTTTGCCAGAGACAACTGCTCATAGGCGTCATCATGTCTAATACCTTTGAAGAGCTTCCATCTAACCAGCAGAATATTCAACCCTTCCTCATAAAGCTTGGCGCGTTTGGAAGGAAAATTTGATTTGGATTGGAACACCAAGCAGGTGAAGGTGAGCAACAGTGGTGTTACCGCCAGTTCTAGAATTTGCCGATTTTCTGGATGCCCCAGCTGTTCAATGAATTGATACGCTTTGATTAATCCCTGCTTAGGGTCATTTTTGGCGATCGCCACAAAGTACTTTTTGGCAAAAGCTGCGATTTGTGTGTCGGTAAGCTCAGCAATCTCAACCTCTGTGAATCCCTGAAAGCGGTATGGCACAGATGTAGTGCGGCAGCTTAGAGCAAACTGATTTTTGTAATACTGGTGGAAGAATTGGCGAATCTGCTTGAGGACTTGATGGCTATCTGACTCTGGAACCTCATCTAAGCCGTCCAGCAAAATTAGCAGTCTGCCATGATTGAGTAATGTTTTGACATCCTCCGCTGAGACACCACAAGTAGCTAGTTCTTGGCAGATATATTGCTCTACAGACAACACATTCCGCGTCTCTAGATCCCTGGCATCTTCCACAAAGTATTTCAGGGAGATAAAAATCGGTAGTCGATGAGGTTGAAACTTCCCCTGATTACACTGAAGGGCGACAAATTTCAAAAAGGTGGTTTTACCTGTCCCTGGCTTACCTACCACCATGAGTTTGGAGTATTTTGCCACGGCTTTGAATCCAGGTACTCGTTCCGGAGCAATTTTCCTCATGCCCAAGGGATCAAATTTATCTTTACTTAGGTTCAAGCCTTGGAGTAAGTCAGGAATCTCTAACCATTGTCGGTTGGGGATTTCCTCCACTATATTGACATCAATGTAAATATCAGCTATATCAATAGGCTGAGGGACATCTAGCATTTGCAAGGTACCGCATTGAGATTGGAGCTTCTCATAGCACTGCGATCGTATTCCTTGCACTAAGGTATTGATATTAAAGCTATAAGCTTGATGCTCCTCTATTTGTTCAGGTGCAGCATCTTCTGTTTGAGCAACAATCTCTTGCCAATCGAGACCCAGCTGAAAGCAGACTTCCATAAAAACACTACGATCAACCGTTTTGCCTGCCAAAAATCGCCCAATTGGCTGGCGAGTTTTTAAACCCACCTCCTCTGCTAATAACTGTTGTGTCCATCTCTTGCGGGCAAGAGCTTGCCTTGCTCGTAGCGTGCCTTCAGCAGATGCGTAGAGCGATCGCTTTGCCATAGTATTAAACCCCCTCAAGAGCGATTACATAGCTGAACATCCACCATCTAGCTGGCGAGTCTTGCTACCCACCTCACTGACTAATAACTGCTACGTCCATCCCTTGTGAACCTAGATTTTTAGTTCAGATATTCCTTTTGATAGATGCGTAGATCAAAAGTGTTTTAACTTTTCTCCAGAGTTTCAAAAATCTGAAATAAATCATACAAACTCATACATAAATAGACCTTTTGCCCAAACTTGATTTTATGCATCCAGGTTTTATCATGTAAAGCAATAACAAAATTACTCAATAATTCGCCAGGAGATTCTTAGCCGGAGGATAGTTAAGTACAAAGCTTCATCTTCAAGTACTCATTAATTTGACGAAACTTGAGTAAATCAGGGTTTCAGCGACAAGACTTGTGAGTGAGTACCATGCATTTAGCAAAAAATAATCAAGAATTTTCCTTTGTTTATTGGAAAATTGAGGTTTGGTCAGCCGGATAATAATTATTACTATATAATCCCTCAGGACTTCAAAACTGGTTCTTTTCTGACTTAGATCCAGCTAAATCTGTTCGAGAAATTTACCTTAATTAATTTATCAGGAGGAAGCCAAATTATTTTTCATTAATGTTAAGCAGGACAAGCCAACATAACCTAACTATTTTTGAAAATTAGTTAGGAAAATAGTTCTTGCAATTTATTGCCAGCCGTTAGTGGCTAACTAGTTAAGAAATTATTAAAAGGTTAAGTTTTTTAGCGATTATGTAACAAATACGCTAAATTCTAAGAAAGCCAAAAAACGTAAAGAGTTCCACAGTTTAAGGGTCTGAAATTGGAGAAATTACAGGTGGCTAAACTGGTCAACTTAAAAATAAAAGTGATTGAGGAAGAAATTGAAAATGCTTTAGAGCATTATTCAGGTAACCTCTATAAAACCGCTTTTGCCATTCCTCAATTGCGTCAAAAATTAATTTTCTATGTTTTGAGGAAAGTTCCTGGCTATTGCATGGTTATTGAAGGCAATCAAAAACTCCTGATAAAACACCAGTTTTCCTATCGTTCCCTAGAGCTACGTCTGCAATTAGAAAATCACATTCATCAGGGAATTTATCAGATTATTCAAGAACACAAAGACTGGGGAATGCCCTCTCTTTACCAAGAGGATAAACCAAAGGATGAACATTACCAAGAGTTTGGCTGATTTCTCATCTCAATGATAACCCTTGATTTACTAATGGCAATAATTCAAAGGAAACTCCTATGAAAAGGGCGAATTTTTCAACATCAGTCTGTAGCCATTGTGGTAACTATCAACCTCAAGGACGACGTGGTGGTTACTGCAAATTGCTAGATGTGGAAGTTAAAGGCAGCTGGAAAGCATGTCCTTTAGGCATTCTAGCTTTTGCACCCACTTGGGAAAATCAAGAAGCGATCGCTTACAAGTTAGCAACTGATAAAATCCTTGTTTGATGAAGCTGTCATTCTGACTCCTGAATAACAGCTGTGCGGCTGGCTCCTGAATCAGTGGTGCAAGCTTCTCCAAGAATGGGCGGAAGAGAAAATAAGGTTTTATGGATACTCAGGCGAACTTCATTCTCAAAGTCTTAGTCCTCTGTGCCGGGGTTTCTGTTTTAATCAAGTACGGGGGTCCCAGCTTACCTGTTACGGCAACGACAGTTAACGTGCTGATTGCTGTACTGACACCAACTTTAGTTCTAGCGATCGCGCTATTATGGAGAGCTGGGAAATACCGACAGCTGAATTGAGTAACTATTACCACCTACAGCACAACGCTTTTGAGCCTGACTATCTAAGCGACTTACAAGGAGAAATCCTGGCTTGCCCCATCTTCGCCGTCAATAACTTAAACCGCGACTTTGTAGGAACAAAGGGTTTTTCTGTTGTCTTCCAACACTCCGCCATTGGGGAAGTCGAACGGCGCTTTCCCTTTTTTAAACCCTATCTAACCCAGGCATTGCAACCCATGTGCAATGCCTACTATCTCAATCCTCTGCTACTCTCTTCAGGCTCCCGCGTCGAACCACACATCGACCGCAGCCTACGCTCCTACTGTAAGACGATTGAACCACCAACAAGAGTGAGTGTCCTCTATGTTCAGGTGCCACAAAATCTCCAAGGAGGAGAGTTGGTGCTGCGCTGTCGCAAGCGCTTGGTTGGCTGTATCCCCCCTCAGTTCAATACACTACTTGACTTTCAAGGAGATTTGACTCATTCAGTTAACGAAGTCAAAAGTTCTGGGATTCGCCTAAGTCTGGTTTGCGAGCAATATAGCTTGAGCGAGACAGAACTGCGGGATATCCCAGAATTTACAATTGAGTCTAGAGCGATCGCTAAGCAGAAACGATATAAGGAGAATTGATGGCACTCACCTGCTTAGCATCCAGCAAAGCCTGGTAAACCATCGCCGCCACCTCAGCACGGGTGGCATCCTTAGTAGGATTGAGTTGCTTGAGTTGTGGATAATTCACAACAATCTTCTTTTTCGTCGCCGTCGCCACTTCATCTTTGGCATAGTCAGGGATGGCGCTGCGGTCATTATAAGCCGTCAAGACACTGGCATCACCGGCAGATAAGCCCAGTCCGTTTACCAGTGAGACGATCACTTGCACTCGCTGGACATTCTCATTTGGTCGGAAGGTCTTGTTGGGGAAGCCGGACACAAATTGGCTGCGATAGGCTTGTTGAATCACATCCTTTGCCCAGAAATTGGTAGGGACATCGCTGAATGTCGTTGCCTCCCGCTTTGGTGTCGGCTTGAAGGCTTTGACCAGCAAGGCAGCATATTGAGCGCGGGTCATCTTGGCATCGGGCTTAAAGGTGCCATCACTAAAGCCACTAATTACTTCTTTGTCGAACAATGCCCGAATGAAAGATTCTGCCCAGTGACCTTTAATATCAGTTAACGTCTTGGGGTCTTTCCCACCACCGGAATCTGACCCACCACCGGAATCTGACCCACCGCCAGCATCTGACCCACCGCCAGCATCTGACCCACCACCGGCTGGAGTGCCATCAATATCAATCAGACCCTTGACTTTTGACGCACTCAACTGATTTCCTACTGAAATCACCTTGGTGCTGCTGGAATTGTTGATATCAAACTTACCGTTATCACGCAGAATATTCTTACCCGGTTCTTTGCTATTGCCCAAATCGGGTATAGCTTTGCCAGTAATTGACAGACCATCGTCTGAGTTTTTTTCAATTAAATTACTACGAAGTACAGGTTGAGCGTCACCCGAGATAATCACCCCATAGCGGTTATCAGAAATAATGTTATCGACAACCTTAGGAGCTGTATTGCGGTCGATGCTGATACCAGAACCAGCGTTTTTGCAAGTGTTCCCTTGAACTAGACCTCTTGCATCGCGTGTGATTGAGATGCCACTGCCATCATTATTATCGAATACATTATTAAGAATGACTGGATTGGCATCGCCAGTGACAAAGACACCCTCGCGCTTGGATTTAGTGAAAGTGCAATTGGCAACGGTGGGTGTAGTCGATTCAATCCAGACAGCAGTACCCCGTGTAGCCAGATTTGTAACGGTCACCCCTCGGAGTTCGGCATCACTGGCAAGCAAAAATGTGACATTTTGACCCGCTTCGATGCGGCTGTTGTACAAGGCGCTTCCTTCAATTAAAATGCCACTGCCTTTGTTCCCTTCATTCCCCACAACTTTGACCCCAGAGGGAACCTCTAGGGGAAAGACTTCACCGTTTGCAGCATTGTAATTACCAGTGGTCAGTTGGATAGTGGTGTCTGATTGAGCTTGCTTAAGTGCTTTGGTGAGCGTTTTGAAGGGAGCCGACTGGCTGCCTGCACCCGCGCCATCACTGCCGGTTGCTGGATTGACGTAAAGAGTTTGAGCCATAGTTAGACTGTTACAGAAGACTGTACAAAATGAAGAACGGTAGCGCTCTCAACAATAAGACAAGAGCTTCTCCGTCTTGCTAATTTACTGAGCGCGAGGTTGATAGAAAAGTCAGCATTGTCACCTCGCAATTGTGACTGTTGTTACTGTTGATATTTCACAGTGTATGTTTGGTACTACCGGGTGTCTATTAAGGATTCCGGGAAAGCTAACCCAAGTCGATTAAAAATTCCGACCTCTGACTTGGTCACTGGTCACTGAAAAACTGATCACTGATTTAAGCGTCAGGATAACCCGATTGAGTGAGGTATTGCCTGCTTTATCAGAATACGATGCTTATTAAGTGGTAACGATTGCCACCCTCTACTGCTCTCTAGCAAGACGATTGCCCCCTAAAAAGACTAGCTCTAAAGTGAACTTCTTTAGGTGTGGCAACGTCAATGCTTCTGTAAAACTTGTAGCGTTGAAAAAAGCAGCTAGGACAAAACTCATGCGTCGGATTGTTGGCATTCTACCTTTAGTATTTCTGCTTCAGGGTATTCCCGTTATTGCTCAAAACTCAGTACCGCTTGACCCGGTTGAACAAGTAGTAGCAGCCGGATTGATGAATCCATACTCAGATGGGAATTTTCGTTCAGAAGGAATTCTCAGCCGTGCGGAACTGGCATCAATTTTGGTCAAAACGTTTAAGCTAGATAAGCGGACACCCCAGAAACAAGCTGCTATTCCAGTTCAAGATGTCCCCCCTTCTCACTGGGCTTACAATGACATCCAGCTGGTTCTGAAAAATAATGTCATGAGCGGCTATCGAGAAGGACGGTTTTTCCCAAATCAACGGGTCAATCGTGCCGAGGCGTTTTCAATCTTGGCTCAGGCTTATGGAGTGTTTCAGTTCCCTGAAGATACGGTTACCGATTTACTTTCTCGTTATCCTGATGCAAACAAAATACCAGCTTGGGGGAGAAAGTCGGTTGCTACAGCACTATATGAGGGCTTTGTAAATGTCGATCCAACGACAAACCAGATTAACCCTCTAGCACCGATGACTCGTGGGGATATGGCTTACGCTTTGAGTAAATATTTGGAGCGACAGGAGACAACAGCACCGATTCCGTGGGAAGCGGAAGAACCTGCTCCTCTGTAGAGCATCGGTTGTTGGGTTGAAACGGGATATTGCGGATTTCTTAGCGCCTTTTTGGGCAACTCACGAAACCCTGAACAGACGTACTCGAAGGGTATGTCTGTTCAGGATTTTTTCAGTTCTCGTAGCAGGGATTCCGCTTTCTGGACACCTTCGTTCTCACCCTGACGCTGGTAAAGGTCACGGGCTTTTTCGACGGCAGCGATCGCTTGTTGATAGGCTTTGGCGGCTTCTCAATGAGGATTAATCTTAAGAGAATTTTAAAAGAGGGCAAATGATGATTTTAACAACAACCGATGTCATTCAAGGTGCCGTCATTGAAAGCTATTTGGGAATTGTCACGGCGGAAGTGGTCTACGGAACTAATGCCTTGCGAGATTTTTTTGCTGGGATTCGTGATGTAATTGGTGGGCGCACTGCTAGTTATGAGCGAGTGTTTGAGAAAGGTCAGCAGGATGCGATCGCTGAACTCAAACAACGCGCCCAACGCTTAGGAGCCGATGCTGTCATTGGCATCGAGATCGATACTGGCACGATTAATGTTGACCAAAAAGGCGCATTACTTCTCATCACTGCCACTGGCACAGCCGTGAAGTTAGGAATCAGCCGTTAGTGGTCACTCACCGTTGTTTTGAGCTTCAAATCTAACTGAGTTAATGCTCACCTATCCGGCTTTACTAGGAGCGCGAATAGCGTCCAATGAGTTCGGCGGCTGCCAGAATATGACCATTCATTGCCGCCTCCAACTGCTCTTTAGTAGCACCCGATTTCAATCCCAGCTCTCTGTCTAGGGCATAGAGTCTAAAAAAGTAGCGATGGATACCCGATGGTGGACAAGGACCGCCATAACCCAAATTGCCAAAATCATTTTTCCCCTGAACACCACCACCCGGTAACGTAGGTTCAGGGGTAATGGATTTGGGTAGCTGATTGATTTCAGGTGGTATGTCGTAGAGAACCCAGTGGACAAATATCTCGCCTGGGGCATCCGGGTCATCGACAATTAAAGCGAGGCTCTGTGTTGCTGCGGGTGGAGCATCCCAACCCAGAGGCGGGGAGATGTCTTGACCATCGCAAGTGTATTGGGACGGAATCATTCCGTCGGCTGTGAACGCTGTACTCTCAAGTTTCATCGTCTTAGTGACAGGTGTTGTTTGTGGCTGCGTCGAGGTTGAGTGATGCTTGGCAGAACTGCAACTCGTCAAGCCTAGCCCTGCTAATGCCAGTAGATTAGCACTATGCCGCAGAAAGACTCTTCGACCCATAGAGTTAAGCCTGGAAAGATTTTATTTTTTAACAGGTTATTCTCATAATGAGAATACTCAATTTTAAATTCAGATAAATGTAGTCAATTATTGGCTCAGTATCAACCAAAATTAATTAGGAATAAAGAATAAAATGAAAGGACTTTAGCCGTTGTAGAAGAGTTGATGCACCGTCAGAATCGAAGTCCACAAGGGAATGAACTTTAGACATCTCCGAAAATGCTCAAAAGCATTTATAGATAGGCTTTTCGCTGGTCAAATGCCATCTGCCTTTCTCAACCCATTCAACGATTTCATTAGGATTACAGACAGTTTTAGAGCAAAACCTGAGAAAATATTGACTA
>DATNQP010000173.1:0-4599 GCA_036703965.1 Leptolyngbyaceae cyanobacterium | reverse complement strand
TACTACCGGACTTGATTTAAAAATCTACTCCTCGCTTCAAATCTACGCCCTTCTCGCAGTAGTGCTTGTGGCAAATCATCTCTGAGTGGACACTTGCAAGGTCGAAGTAGGCGGGTTGATTCAGACAGCGACCTGTGATGATGACTTCCGTGTCACGGGGTTTACGCAACAGAGCATCCACAATCGGCTCTACCTGCAACAGTTCCAGGTCAACCGTGGGATTAAGCTCATCCATAATGATGGTTTTGTACAAACCAGAGGCTAAAGCAGCTCTAGCAATTTCCCAGCCTCGCTCTGCTTCCACGTAGTCGGCAATCTCCTGTTGTCCCCGCCAAACGATCGCATCTCGACCGCAGCGGTGATGATCGACTAGAGCAGGATACGACTGCCTCAAAGCCGCGATCGCCGCGTCTTCTGTATAGCCACTGCCACCCTTAAGCCACTGCATAATCAGCACTCGGTGCGACTTATCAGTGCTAATTCCCCGCCCTATCGCCTGCAACGCCTTACCCAACGCATTCGTAGATTTGCCCTTTCCTGCACCTGTGTAGATTTCAATGCCCTCAATCCCTTGTTCCCTAGAGGCAGGGTGGTCGTGGGGGACAGACTCGCTGTGCAAATCGGCAATATCCAACAGCGCTTGGGGCGTTCCCCGACCTGTCACAATGATTTCCAGGTTAGATGGCTTGTTTTTCAGGGTCTTAATCACCTCATCCATCGGCAGCAAGCCTAAATCTAGGACAGGGTTCAGCTCATCTAGGACAACAACTGAATAAAGGTCAGATGCGATCGCACCCTTGGCGACATCCCAACCGCGTTGTGCTTCAATGGCATCAAAGCGCGTCACGTCCTCTCTTGCAAAAAACGATCCTCGTCCTGTGCGTACCTGGTCAATCAAATGGGGGAAACCCCGCTGCAACGCTTCAATCGCCGCATCCTCGTCGTAGGGGCGTCCCGGTCCTTTGAGAAACCTCAGCAACAAAACGCGGCTTGCTTCTGCTGACTTAATTCCCAGTCCAATTGAGCGTAAAACAACGCCCAAAGCTGCCTGAGACTTACCTTTTCCTGCACCATCATAAACGTGAATCTGACCGATGAGACGCTCAGAACTCTCAACTGCCGTGCGAATACCAATACCAGTTCTGGTCATTCCGATCCTTGAAACCAACCGCAATACATAATTATGGTATTAGTTGTTGGTTATTGGTTATTAGTGATAACAAGCAACAAACAACAAACAACAAGTCCGTCATGACAGAACCCGTTTTGCCACTACAGACGATTTTGTTGCAAGTCTTATTCTTGCTGGTAGCGATCGCGCTGGAAGCAAGAGTCTTGCAGCGCAGGCTAAGCCTCACCCGCAGAACCAGCGTTGAATATGCGACATCGATTAATCTCCTCTGTGCAGTTATGGGTTGGTTAGGTTTTTTTCTACTTAAAAATCTGCTACCTCAACCCTTAAAAACCCAATTAATTAGTTATATTTTTTTTGATCGCCTTATGGAACCCCTGCCAGAAGGCTTGAGTTTAGTGATTGTTTCAACGGGGATAATCATGTTTTTCTCAGCCTTCCTCATTAAGCTAAAAGGACTACAGTTACTAGAAGCTTTGCTACAGAGGTCGCCAGAACACCAATCATCACTGCCACCCGAGAAACGGCGTCGGCGAGGGTTGCAAGACCGGCTAGACCAGGCAATTATCAAAACCGATCCTAGGCAGGCGACAACCGTCCTCCTGGCGAATGCCTATAGCCATAGCGCCATTTTGCTGCTTTTGTTGCTTCGTTTCTTTTCCCTCAGAATCAACACGTTCAGTTGAGAATTAACCGTGAAACTTCTCATCGATATCTACGACTGGCTGCAAAAAAACGTTAGACCACCCAGTGCTTTTTCTTGGCAGACCCTGATCTTGCTCAGCCTGTTTTCCTACTACATGGCATTCCTGGCAACAGAGTATGTGTCATATCTGCTGATTAATTTTGCTTGGATTTTTTTAATTTTGGGTGTCTTCTGGGGAACGACTACTGCAAACCAGCTCAGAGTCGGTTATGACGAGAAGACAAAGAAAGATGGGTTTCCTCTGAGTCCGTGGATTACTGGCGCATTAGTCAGTATTTATATCTTTGGCGGCTACAAAGGTGAAATCACACGAGAGACTTTAATTTACTGGCCTGTCATATCAGCAGTGATTGCTTCCATACCCGATTTTTTGGGAGAAAACGAAGCAGGCGGGTTGAAGCTGAAAGCAGCACCACTGCAAAAGCGTCAAAATCTGGTAGTTTTATTCGGTACCCAGCTACTACTCAGCTGCTGGTTCCAGTTTACTTTTGTGGTTCAAGACTGGTTAGTACAATATCCCAGTCTGATGGCAGATGACTTTCAGCAGAGTGCCTTTGTCATGAAACAGCAGTCTGCCACGTCAACAATGCCCAGAGGTGGCTTGATCCTAAATGCGATGGAACCTAAATTAGTGCAGCAGTTAGGTAGTAGACCTTGGTCAGAGGTTGAGCGCTTGCTCCTAAAGGAAGAGCGAGCAAAATTGATCAACACAATTGCAGCACAAACCAAGCAAGAACTTCAATCCGTTGAGGAAGATGAACTGTGGCAGGTGACCTCTGGTGTCTCGTCCAGGACTTCAGGGTATAACCTAGAACTAGAGGCGATTTGGGAAGGACCTCATGCAAAACCTCAAAAGTATTCTATTGTCAAGCCTTGTCAAATCACTCAGGTTTATCCAACAACAAACGCGGGAACTGCCCCAAGCAACGCTCAGCCTGTACAACCATCAGAACCAACCAGTCAGGTTGAATGCGAACCCCTTAGAGGCTGGGGAATAGGTGATCCAATAATTGCGAATGACACTTGAGTACGATTGTCAGAGTTGAAGGGTAAGTATGGGGAGAATTTGGGCGATCGCCTCGAATGGGTTTCGGGAAGTGATTCGCGATCGCGTATTATATATTATTGGCTTTTTTGCACTGCTATTAGTAATCGCACTCCGGCTGTTACCGGAAGTAGCGGCAACCACAGAAAACAAAATTCTCATAGATTTTGGTCTGGGGGCGATTGACCTTTTGGGTGTAATCGTTGCTGTGTTTGTCGGTACTGGCTTGATTAACAAAGAAATAGAGAAGCGCACCGTATTGGTTTTAATTCCAAAGCCTCTTAACCGCGCGGAATTCATTATTGGCAAACACTTAGGACTAGTGGGTGTTCTGGCTGTCTTGAGCGTTGCCATGACGCTAATTTATCTAATCCTGCTCAGTTTCAGTAAGGTTGAATATCCACTGGGTAGTATTCTGGTTTCAACGCTTTATCTGTTGTTAGAGCTGTGTTTGATCACAGCGGTAGCACTGATGTTTGGCGTCTTTACCAGCTCCCTCCTGGCAGCGCTGCTCACCTTCGGGGTTTATTTGATGGGAAACTTGAGTTCCGATGTATTAAAGTTTGGCAACTTGAGCCAGAACTCTAGCGTCCAGATGCTGACTCAAGGTCTTTACCTCGTCCTACCCGATTTATCACGCCTCAATTTGAAGAATGAGGCAGTTTATGGTTTATTACCATCGCCGCTAACGCTTTTGAGTAATGGGCTATACGGTTTGTTTTACACGGTGCTGCTTTTGGCGATCGCAATCCTCATCTTCTCGCGTCGAGAGTTTTAAGGAACGTCTTACCTCCCCGCTAGAAGAATACCGATATCTCCAAGGGACTGGGGACTCGGAGAGGACTTACAGCAGCTTACAGTTAGCTGATTAATTAACCGGATTGGGAACAATGCTAGAGCAGAAACTAAAACAATTAAAAATGATCTTTGCTGAGATGGAGCAGGCTTTGATTGCCTATTCCGGAGGCGTCGATAGTACCCTAGTGGCAAAAATTGCCTACGATGTTTTGGGCGATCGCACTTTGGCAATCACTGCTAAGTCTCCTTCCCTATTACCAGAAGAACTCGAAGACGCCTGCATCCAAGCGGCGGCAATAGGAATTCCTCATGAAGTGGTTGAAACTCATGAGATGGACAATCCAAACTACACCTCTAATCCTGTCAACCGCTGCTATTTCTGCAAAAGTGAACTCCATGACACCCTCAAACCCCTGGCAATTCAACGAGGCTTCCCTTATGTAGTGGATGGGGTAAATGCCGATGATTTGGGGGACTATCGACCAGGGATTCAGGCGGCAAAGGAAAGAGGAGCGCGATCGCCTTTAGCGGAAGTTGGCGTCACTAAAGCAGAAGTTCGCCAACTCTCCGAACAACTAGAGCTTCCCTGGTGGAATAAACCCGCCCAACCCTGTCTTAGTTCCCGCTTCCCCTATGGTGAAGAAATTACTGTAGGGAAGCTGCAACGGGTTGGTCGAGCCGAGATATATTTGCGTAAGCTGAGTTTTTCTAATCTCCGCGTCCGTTCTGAAGGCGACACCGCCCGGATTGAATTGCCATCGGAGCAAATTAAGGAGTTTGTCTTAACGACAGATTTACCAACTCTGGTGTCAGCCTTTCAAAAATTCGGCTTCATCTACGTCACTCTCGACTTGGAAGGCTACCGCAGCGGCAAGCTGAATCAGGTTTTGCAGATACCAGGTTAGTTTAGTTTCACTC
>DATNQP010000172.1:0-10665 GCA_036703965.1 Leptolyngbyaceae cyanobacterium | reverse complement strand
CGCCGTGCGGCATAAGTCAACGCCGCTAGAACTGTTGTTGGCACAGAAACCCGAATTCCTGTGGCAAAATCTAAGGTTAAAACTGAAGCGGCACGAGCAAAATTACGGGTAAAGGCAAAGACAATTCCCGATAAGAGGAGTGTGGGGACAACCGCTTGATTGGCAATGTTGGCGGCATAATTTTCAATGCGGGTATCATGGACAGGCGCATCTTGCATGACTTTAATAATCTGTCCCGCACGAGTATCAGCACCCACATTTTCTGTAAGGATATAAAGCTGTCCCTCCCGTAGCAACGTTGAGGTATATACAGCTTGTCCCTTTCTTCGCATCACAGGCATCGACTCGCCTGTAAGTTTCTGCTCATCAATCAACGCTTTACCCCGGAGAATATGACCATCTACAGGAATTTGGTCGCCGGGATAGACAATAACGATATCGCCGCGTTGTACCTCATGAATAGAAATTTGCTGTTTTTCGTTGTTACGTTCTACCCAAACCAATTGTTCTAGAGAATCGAGCAGATCCAACGTTTGGGCTTTGGAAGACCTAGCGGTTTGCTCCCGAATTGCCTCACCAATTTCTACAAGAGCAATCATGAGAGCTGGACTAATAAATTGACCTTGCAATGTTGTGATGGTAATTGCGCTTAGGTCAAGAAAATCGATATTTAGCTGATGATCGATGAGAAGGCTCTCGATGGCTCGTTTAGCGACCGGTAAGGCAGCAACGGCAATGGTTCCTCCAATAATTACTGGTGGGATAGGTACTCCCAGTGGGCCACCCAGTAAAGCAAGAGTAGTGGTGAAAACAGGCAGTCCAATCTGATACCAGTAGTTAGTTTCTTCTTGAGGCTCTTGCTGAGGCGGAGCGGCTGTTAAATTGAGCGGAATGTTGGCGCTACTGGCTGTTTGAATCAGATTAACCAGATGGGCTTTCATCTTGTTATCTGAAATCCAACCAACGTTATAGCTAACAGCCATCGATGCCGCTGCTGTGTTGATACGCACATCTGTAACTGTGGTATCAGCTTCGAGCAAAACTCTTAGTTTCTGACAATACTCAGCATCTTCGGCAATCCGAGGAATACGAAAACGAATTCTCCCAGGAATCTCATGAACTACCTTGTAAGCTACTTCTGGATTCTGTGCTACTGGATTACCGTTTATTTCAACAGTCGTTGATTTGCCATTAGTTTCTGTTGTCTTCGTGTCAGGAATCTTAACGTTATCTGATGCTACAGATTCTTCCGAGTCTACTAACGTTGCTACCGCTGCACTATCAAATTGCTTCAGCACTTGACGAGTTACATTCTCTGCAATTAAATACACAGGGAATGCCAGAACACCCTCTATTCCTAGTGCCCCTGTAACCACCATCCCTGCAACTAATGGAATGACCGATTTCGCTACCTGCAAGCCATTCTTTGCTACTGAAGCACCAGGCTCAACAAACGGGTTATTTGTTAAAGTAGGCGACTGGAATTCAGTCGGCTCTTGTAAGAAAGTACCTAATTTCAATTCTGGAAATAGTTGAGTCTTTCCAGATTGTTCAGATATTCCTGAATTTATCTGAAGTCCCTCTAACAGTTGAGGTAAAGACAAAGTACTGTTATCAAACGTGACTACCAAACTGTTGGTAGTTGGGTTTATTCGCACTTCACCTACACCATCTTGCTGGCGTAGGTATTGCGCTACATTGTCTACGTTAGATATTAGCTTGCTGCCTGTAGTACGAAGCCGCACACGACCTGGCAGAGCATGAATAACTTGAATTTCGCTTTCCAAAGTGTGTGCAGGAATTTCGTTCATTGTGTCCGCCACTACAGTTTTTAGTTGAAGGATATGGTTTTTTTTACTTCCTTTAATTACATAGAGTCGTATGGACTTAGAACTGACGAATCTCCCAATAGGGGGATAAACGGAGCAATTCTGTAAACTAACGACTTAACTGATGTAAGTAGGTAGGCATAATTAAACGCCAGCACAAATATTTGGGTTTGGGCGATAGGCGATGGGCGATAGCGAAACTTACGTTTATTTATACCCGCCTACTTAGTACTCTGAAGTCGCTAAGTAGATGTGCATAATTAAACTTAGGGTGAGCGTTGCTATCTATAAGACTTGACTTCTTGTGCAGAAAGGCTTCTCGGCAATGCCCACCCTACAACTTACCGTTAGCTTAGGCAACTCAAGTCTAGGGATTGCCCACGGTATGAGAAATCGCAAAATTTTTACTAGCTCTAGTTTCCTGATGGCTATCATTTAGCATCATCAGTTCCCAACTTTCAAAAAACGCCGCTCTTACGTTTTATCACTTTTGCTAAATGCGATCGCCTGCGGAGTTGGTGCAATGCATTACTGAATACAATCCCCTGTTACAATCAGCAGCAATTAGGATTTTCAGCTATGCAACAATCGCTGCTGATACCAAGTTGCATTCATACGTAGCAGATTCATTTTCTGGGCGTCCCCGCGTCCCCGCGTCTCCGCGTCTCCGCGTCTGTCTCAACTACTGTGTTTGAACGCAACTGCGTATGACCAGCCAATATCAGGAAAATATTTCAGTAATTAGTCTACAGCCTTAACACGCAAAGTAGCCGCTTAAGTTTTGCTCTTAGCAGAGGTGTATGAATTGTTTTTTTGACTTTAGAAGTCATAGCGCCCCCCAGCTATTTTGTTGTTGGCGGTTCTGCCGTATAGTGCAGTTTAATGAAGCTATCGAAGGCATACCATGCCAAGACATACCAAGGTGCTGTCTCAAATTCCCACCCGCTACGCAGTAATTCTCGTAGCGCCAAGGTAGCCAGCCCTACTGGTACCAGCATCCGCAAATCGACAACGCCATTCGTTGCCAGTCCGACTCGCTGATTCAAGTCTGAAACAGCACTTGTTACGTCTGCTGCTACCTCCGATTTCCCTTGGACAAACGGCATCTCTGTTTCTGTGACGCTAGCAAGGATAATGCCTAAATCCTGCAAAATGGCAGAGATTTGCTCCAAGCTACTGTGGTTATGAGCATGATGGACAACGATGCTACCAGTCTGGACATTAGTCCGAACCTCCTGAATCTCAGGATGTGCTTTGAAAGCATTAGCAATTCGTGCCATTTCCTGAGGGTTACGACGCTTGGGGGAGACTCTCAACCTTGTCCGATCTGGTGTGCTACTAACTATGTGTGTATGTTTGAGCGTGGGCATTTCACAAGCTTGGAGAACTATGTCTCAAGACTTATTCACTAACAATGATTATTTCAGGTTGGTTAGTCTCAGTTTCAGATTTAGTGTCTTTCTGGTCTTGAGCGAGTTCAGCCTTAGCCTCTGCCACTAAATCTTCAAAAACCTCTGCCACCTCTGCCATCGCTTCTTTACTCTTCTCATAGAGTAAGAGTCCTTCCTTAATAGCAGCCTTTGTCAAAGGTTTACCCACTTCTCCCAAGAGAGGAATAACAATCGGTGCCAGGAGGGCTGTGCCAATCCCTACTGCAATCCCGGTTGCTCCACCATCAAATCCTTTTAAATCAATTCCTTTGAAGATATCTTCAAGTGCCATTTCGATTATTCTCCGACAAACTTTTTATTTTATCATAACCAAATCCTAATCAAAAAAATGTAATCTTTGTATCTTTCTTTAGAGATAAGCGGTAGGCAAAGTTGTTTGGTTTGGTATTGTGCAAGACAATACTTCCTAACTAAGTCATCTTGATCAACTCAGAATCCCACTCTTAGAATCAGTGACCAGTTGTTCAGTGACTAGTAGTAATTGCTCATTGGTCACTGTTGACGAGAAAGGAGTGTCAATAAGCGTCACGCGCCACTTCTCCCAAACCAGGAATCACAGGTAAACTTGGCACGAAAACGGCTATAGCTTTGGGGATGAGGCGAAATTTAGCCGGTGTGTAAGTCACGATTTCCCCATCGGCATTGATTGGATGAGGTCTACGAGTATAAATTTCAAATTCCTTGCCCTGAAGGGTACGCACGCCCTGCCACTTAGCGTGAGTGCCTCGCCACATGGCAGGTAGCAACAAAATAATTTGCCACCAGTGCTGGTATTCCAAACTGTACAAATCCAGGCGTTGGTCATTGATGGCAGCATCATCAGCTACAGCCATGCCGCCGCCATAGTAGCGTCCGTTACCAACAGCAATTTGTACAGTTCTTACATGAATAGAATTCCCCTGGCAACGAATCTCTGCCCTAAAGGGTCGAATGTTCCACATAACTTTAAGAGCAGTAGCCGCATAAGCCAAGACTCCCCAAAAGCGCTTGACTTTTTTGTCTAGCTGTCTCGTAATTTGCACACTTAGTCCCAAACTGGAGACATTAAAAAAGTGCTTGTGATTGACTTGTCCTAGGTCAATCCGTCGGCTGTGACCAGTAGCAATAACTTGGCAGGCTTGGGCTATAGACTGGGGAATTCCGAGGGTGCGGGCGAGGTCATTAGCAGTACCTAGAGGCAGAATCCCTAAGGGCAGTTGAGTGTCTACTAACCCTTCTATAGCGACATTCAGGGTGCCATCGCCACCACCTATGATGACTAAGTCAACGCGATCGCGATAACTACGGATAATGTCTGGTAACTGCTGGGGTTTCTCTGTGGACTCTTCAAACAGCTCAAAGCCCAGCGATTGCAAGTGATCGACTACCTGGGAGAGAGTCTCGTGTCCTCGCCGAGAATGGCGATTTACCAGCAACAGCGCTCGCTGGATCATGCTGCTTCTCCTCTTTGAATGATCAAACCTCGCTAAGCAGATGTTCTGTTAAGTCAAGGTTGTTAACTGATGTGTTGTTACTCCTGACAACAGATTAACCTTAAAGTTGATAGCGAACACTAAAGTAAAAACCCTCATCCTGGGCATTGTAACCCCGATCCTCAAGGTCAACTAGGGGAAGAGCATAATCGAGGCGCAGGTTTAGCTTGGGTAGGGGTTGCCAGATTACTCCCAAGCCAAGGCCAGCTAAAAACCGTTGTGATGGTAAAGTGGCAGGATTATCAGGGTCATTCCAGATCACACCCGCATCGAAAAAAGGAGCTACCTGAAAGGTAGGGGCACCGTCTGCGTCTCGCTCTAGAGTGATACGGTCTTCGATGGAGAATCGCACGCCATTATCGCCTGCCCGGATGTTTTGCCGGTAGCCCCGTAAGGATTGACCGCCGCCAATCACAAATTGTTGGGAGGGTAATAAACTATCAGGCGTCAGCTGGATATCGGCTCCCACGATTAAAAAGTTATCGTTATTGAGAACTTGCACACGTTGCACTTGACCTAACCAGCTGAAAAAGCGACCATCGGGATCAGGGTCAGGATTGATCGTGGCACCAAACAATCCAGTACCGACACTGAAAAGCGATCGCACAGACCAAGCACCCCTAGGATCGCGGCGGATATAGTCTTGTCCAAACCTAATCACACTGGTATTGGTAATACCCTCAGAGTTGGCTCCAGGACTGATGGGAAACGGACCGGCGAGAGCCTCACTTTCCTGAACACTCAAGCCTAACGATAGGGAAAATTCTTCACGAGGGCTACGCACCAGTGGCTGTTGAAAACTAAGCTCATATAGCTGTGAGTCACCCTGAATATTAAAGAAGCTGAAAGCAGATTCGACAACTTTATTACGGCTTAAGGCGGTTCTCAGTTGCACAGTGCCGTTCATAGGATTGACCGGCAGCCGATAACTCAATTCAAAACTATCAGCGCCACTGCGAGTGGTGTGGTAAAAGGAGCTAGCAACTGTATCCCCATTGCCGGTGAGGTTGCGATAGAGCACGTTAGCACCCAATCGCTCGGAACCAACACTGGGCGGAGAGTAGTTGTCAATGCCTATACTGCCTTCAAACGGGTTACCTTCGACGACGCGAACAATGAGAATGCTTTGTCCCACTCGGCTTCCCGCTCGCAGGCTAGCTTCTACATTTTCAAACAAGGGGTCAGCCCGTAGCAATCGTAGTTGGTCTTCCAATTTAGCGGTACTCAGAGGCGTCCCGGCTCCCAGCTGCACGCGGCTACGGATATAATCCGGCTTCACGCGGCGCGTTCCCTCGATTTGAATCTCTTCTAGACTCCCCTCAATGACACGAATTTGCACGATGCCATTGGTAATCGCTTGGTCTACAAGAATTGCTCTAGAGGTGATATAGCCCCGATCCAAGTACAGTTGGGTAATGGTATCTGCGACTTGTCTGAGTTGTTCCAGGGTGAGGTCCCGTCCTTCAAACGGTTGCACGATGGGATTGAACTCGTCGGAACCAAAAACAGTGCTGCCAGTTACTTCGATTTTCTTGACTGGAATCGTCGGCGTGTCAGGAGCCGGTGAAGGGTTTGGGGTTGGGGATGGTCGAACGGGTGGCTCGGAAGTGGGTGGTACCGGTGCTGGGCTTGGAGACGGTTGAACTGATGGCTCGGAAGTGGGTGGTACCGGTGCTGGGCTTGGAGACGGTTGAACTGATGGCTCGGAAGCGGGTGGTACTGGTGCTGGACTTGGAGGCGGTTGCAGGAAGCGGTTTTGGTTCGGGTTGGGTTGTAGATTTTCTGGGGTGACGGGTGGGGTGGCGGGTGGAGCCACAGGAGGGTTCTGTGCTTGTAGGGATATCTCTTGGCTGATAGGTGCTAAGGAGATTTGTTCAGATTCTTGCATCCGGGGAGCGGCTTTAGAAGAGCCTCGCCCCTGAGGTGCCGGTGTTAGCTTTAGCGATCGCGATCGCGTTTGTGAAGCGGCTCCGTTAGCATTAGCAAAGCCTTGTCCGTTAGTGAAGTCTTCTCCCAAGGAGTAGGAGTAGGTCGGCGAATCCCACCGGAATGCTAGTGCATTCCAGGAGCTAGGAGTGGCAATCTGTAGGTCAGTAGCTCCGCACAAGCAAGCCAATTCCGTCTTGTCGGGTAATTGGATATTACTGACTAGGTTTTGAGGTATATCAGTTACCTTCGGTATCTCTGGTAAAGAAGTTGGAGTTGCCGCGATCGTAAAGCTCTGCTGCGTTAGCGTACAATTCTCCGCACATATTAGTGCTAGCGAAGCATCTTGGGAGGAGCTAACGGGACGAATCCCAAACAGGGATGCCTCTTGGGAGAAGCTAACGGGACGAATCCCAAACAGGGAAGCATTTTGGGAGAAGCTAGCAGCCTGTTGGGGAGTGGGGAGTAGGCTTCCGCCGTGAGCGTCAGCGTTCGACTGAGCGCTCACGCCGAAGTCCGAACGGGAGTAGGCAATGGGGGAAGAGTTTTCTAGGAAGCTTGAAATGGGGCTTTGTCCCGCTTCGCTAACGTTAAGATTGGCTGTTTCCTCACTTCCCCTTGGCTCCTGATTCACTTTCTCCGACAGACTGCTAGCGGGCCGAATTCCAAACAGCAAATCGGCTTTCGAGGAGCTAACACCATGAACCCCAGAGAGCGCAGCCGCTCCGGATAGCGTTAGCGCAGGGGGACGTAGTCCAGCGGTAGCGACGTTAGGAGCGTCGGAGGTAGGGGGGGCGTCAACCTCAGCACAGAGCGCCCCTGTGCCACTGATAAAAGTAATGCCTACACACAACGGTGCGAGTTTCCGAAGAAGACGCTTGGCTTCGTTTTCCTGCCCGTTAGCGTTTGCAGAGCATGCACGTAGCGCGTAGCGACCTGTAGGGTAGCATTGTACGCGAACGAACCATGCTGGCACAAACGCCAGCGGACTCTTGATTAAAACCTCACACCAAAGCAATCCCATCTTCGAGTGCATTAGATTCCTGATTCTCCTTGAGTCGATGTTTTTCCAGACTTTGGGTGACAACCTATGATAAGCCAGTCAATGTCCCCAAAAAGCCTATCCCTGATTGCGGATAGAAACTAAAATTTTGGTCTTTCAAGGTTATAGCTGATGGTTGTCCTCCTCAATCCACTCGGCTCAGGATTAATTAATCACTATGGACGTTCTCCGAGTAGAAGTGTGCCAAGATAGCACAATTCGGAAGAGAAAACGCCTGTTAGCGAAGCTCTCTTCAACTCTAGGCTAACGCCGAACCTCACAGGGCTGCTGGGTTATGCCTCGCTCTAAAGAGGGCTAAAGCTAGTGCAGCGCGGCAGAAATAGTCCAGTTGGTAGCCTCTGGCTGTGGTATTGACAAACAGGCAGGGGAGCCGGGAGAGGGCGAGCAGGGGACATTCCCCCTTTCTCCCTGCCCCCGGCTCCCTTGCATCTTTTTGACAATAACCAGGATGTACGCAGAGTCTCTATAGGCAGGGTTGGGGAAGTTGTCTCTAGAGAGTTTCTCAGCGTTGAATGGAAGGCAGCAGATACTCTATTTGAGAGGATAGCGGCGCTATAAGCAGCAAAACGGCTTATCTGCAAGTTAATGCAACTACATGCTGGCTGGGTACCATTCCTGAAAAATAATCTGCTCTTATCAGTAACTTTATCTCTTCCGAACGATCTCCTACTTCGGTTGAATACTGGAAAATACCTCTATCTACTTCAACTTCTTTAACCTCTTGTTATCGCTAGGGCTTTTATGGCGAATCAAATCGAATTTCAGTTATTTGCTCCTTACAACAAAGGAGCCGCATTGATCGGGAGTTTCTCAGACTGGAAAGACATCCCGATGCAGAAAGGTGAGGATGGTTATTTCCGAACCAAGGTTGAGCTGGAGGATGGCGTTTATCAGTACAAATTCCGCGTCCAATCTAAATCATGGTTCTTTGAACCCGATCAATGGGTTGAAATCGTTGACCCCTACGCCACAGACATCGATGACGGCAGCCAAAATGGCAATGTGCGAATTAAAGATGGCGAACGCATTGTCGATACTTATGTTTGGCAACACGATGACAAGCCATTACCTGCTGATCAAGAGTTAGTTATCTACGAAGTGCATGTTGGCGACTTCTCCGGTGGTGAGGATGACCCCTACGCTAGAGGCAAATACAAGCACGTTGTTGAAAAATTAGATTACCTAGCCGACCTGGGAATTAACGCGATCGAGTTGATGCCAGTTAAGGAGTATCCCGGCGACCACAGCTGGGGCTATAATCCGCGCTACTTCTTCGCTACAGAATCCAGCTACGGCACAAGTGAGGAGTTGAAGAATTTAATTGATGAGTGTCATGGTCATGGCATTCGCGTCATCATGGACGGGATTTATAACCACTCAGAAGCTGAAAGTCCTCTGACGCAGATTGACCACGATTACTGGTATCACCACTCTCCCCGCGACCCTGATAACAACTGGGGACCAGAGTTTAACTACGAATTCTATGACGAAAACCTGGATACTTTCCCAGCCCGCAAGTTTATGGGTGACCAAGTACGCTTTTGGGTTGGAGAGTATCACATCGACGGCATTCGCTTTGACGCGGCGCGACAAATTGCTAACTACGATTTCATGCACTGGATTGTTCAGGAAGCCAAACAAGCGGCTAGCATGAAGCCTTTTTACACCGTTGCAGAACACATTCCTGAAACCACGAGCATCACAAATGCAGATGGACCAATGGATGCTTGCTGGCACGATAGTTTCTATCACTGTGTTCTAGAACATATCTGCGGTGACATCTTTGATATAGAGCGCCTCAAGGATGTGATTGATTGCAAGCGGCAAGGCTTCATGGGTACCACGAATGTCGTAAATTACCTAACCAATCACGACCATAATCATGTTTTAGCAGAGTTAGGCGATCGCGCAATCTTAGATGAAGAAGCATTTAAGCGCAGAAGGTTGGGTGCTGTAATCACAATGACAGCAGTCGGAGTGCCTCTACTCTGGATGGGTGAAGAGTTTGGCGAGTATAAGTACAAAACCCAAGAGCAAGCAAAAATCGATTGGACGCTACTAGGTCATGACTTAAATCGTAGTCTATTTGACTTTTGCAAAGGCTTGATTCATCTTCGTAAAAGCAATCATGCCCTTTATACCGCAAACATTGACTTCATCCACGAAAATCCAGAAGCCAAGGTATTAGCCTACAGCCGTTGGAATGATGAAGGTTCTCGTGTCGTTGTCGTGGCGAATTTCTCCGATAACTTCCTGGGTGGCTATCACATTCCTAACTTCCCAGAAGTAGGAACTTGGCATGAGTGGACAAGGGACTACGACGTCGAAGCTGGGGATGATGGCATCATGCTTGATATTGGAGACTACGAAGCCCAAGTTTTTGTCTGGCAGTAAGAAGGGGTGTTAGATTGCAATAATATAGCAATCCTATTTATCGTTTTTGGTAATGGTAATAGGGAAGGGGTAATGGATAAGAAGTTTCAATTTTCCATTATCTATTACCCTTCTTAATTTACTTGTCTAGCATTGTCATCATCCTGGACAGATCTGGGGAAATTTGTTGATAACCCATTTCCTCCACCTCAGCCCAGGTTAGCTCGCTTTCCACATAAGATTTAACCAGGGTAATGAGCAGATGCAGGTAGTCATTTCCCTCCGCTTTGGTCATCATTGTGTGGGGGACTTTTAGTTTTTTGTCGAAGCAGTAATACCAGGATTTAGGTTGATAGTTGAGTACGGCTTCAAACAACTCTTGATGCTCATGAAGATTTGTAGCTTGGTCGCTTTCACTGGAAATAATCAACATAGGCGTGGCAGGAGTGGTTTTCGCTCGGTCGAGTATCTGCTCTCCCATATCTAAGAAAATCCGGAGGACAGGGATAGAAAAGCCGTCATAGCCAAAGTTTCCTGGATTGTCCTTATTG
>DATNQP010000171.1:0-9457 GCA_036703965.1 Leptolyngbyaceae cyanobacterium | reverse complement strand
TGATACCCGCTGCCTCCGGCTTAAGTAATTTTTCAAGGGGAGTTTGCTGAACGTAATCCCAGGCAGGTTGATTGTTTGGCTCATAGTCGGCAATGACACCATCTTTGGTGACGGCAACCCGGTAAACTAAATTCTGTGGGTAGGTTGGGGTTCCACCCCAGCTTTCGCGAAGTTGTTGATAGAGTTGCTTATTTAAATCCCTGATTAAAGCCGTATCAGTAATTTCTGGACCTAAGCTGGGTTTACCTGTATAGCCCCGCCAAGGACTGATTTGCAGGATGCCTCGATCGCTAAACACAACTCGGAACTGAGCGATCGGTTCTTGGCTGGCAATACTGCCTGTAGCAGGGATATAGAGCAAGTCAGGTAGAGGAGTTTGCTTTGATGCCTCTCCAGCCGCTTCATTGACTGGCTTGTAGCCTACAACAGCTCCGTCTTTACCTACGCCAATACGATATTCCAGTTTTTTATCCACCTCGTCCCGGTTCTTCCAAGCTTGATTAAGCTTGTTGTAGACGTTCCGTTGCAGAAAACGTAGCTGAGTTGGATCAGTAATTTCTGGGGCTGAGGTCAGAACCTTCTCTAGCTCAGAAGCTGAGGGTGGTGTTGATGTAGGTGTCGCTGTTGCCTGACCTCCGCCATCTGGGCTGGGAGAGGTTGCCTCGCGGGCATTTGGCTCGGGGGCTGGCGGTTTGACCTGTGGGATAGGTACCAAGAAAAACGCGATCGCCGCGATCGCCAAACTTGTCATTCCCAATGCTGCCGGTGTTGCTCGCTGCGCCACTGGCTGGTCAGCTTTTCGATAGCGCCTAGAAACTGGCTGCAACGGCACTACAAGGTCAGGTAATGTGCTTCTATCAGCCAAAAACTGGTCTATCGCTTCCACTAAGTCGAACAGCTGCACTGTGTTCAAATCCATCTGCACTAATGTCCCCTGCTCCTTTACGGCATGAGACTGCAAATCATGCCCTCTCCCCACGCCAGAGCCACTTGGGAGAGCATCAGCTGTCGGTAGCAGGGTCAATCGGTGTAAGTTCTTATCCACGACTTTCTGCAACTGCACGATCGCTGGCTTCTCATCGTGCGGTTTTGGATGAGGCACCTGACTCAAGAATTCCTGAGCATAGCGATTAACGGAGCTAACAAGGCTTTCAAAAAAGTCTCGTCCTCCACTCAAGGACTGGTCTTTCCCAGCGAAATGGCATTCCGCATTGACCAGCATAGTCATCAAAGGTCGCGCATCTAGCTGACTACCAGCCGCTGCGCTACCATCACTCAAGCCCTCCAGGATAAGTGTGCAGTTTGGCAGACTGTACTGACGTCGAATTGTCATGCTACTTCTCCATCAAACAGACTGATCCAAAATCGCTGCATTCCTGATGTTCCCGTACAGAATAGTAGCTGGCTCAATAGCGAGAGTGCTAGTTCATTCAACTTCTCGTCAGAGCTGTAGATAGCAACTTTTGCTCGTCGTGGATTCATCCGGCTGCGGAAATGAGCGCGGAACCGTTCTAAATACTCAGATAAGCGGAAATGGTGTTCCAGGGGTACCTGTTTTTCACTGAGTTGTTGATACGCCAGTAGCATCTGCCGAATTAAAACGGTCATTCTTCGTGCCATATGGCTGGCAATCACCACCAACGCCTTTGCTTCCTCTATCTCTAGGGGACGCCTAGTGTGAGAGCGCCGCAAGGGATTGGTGCAGCGCAGACGCCAAAGGACAACGCGATTTTTAATAATATCCTGGAGTTCCAGGTCCTTAGCCACAAACAGCATGGCTTCAGAACCTCCCAGTTCCAGAGCTTCAATAGCGAGTAGAATCAGGTCAATATGCTGACGAGTACGTGGTGGACACCCTCGATCTGAGATCAATGGGTCAAGTAAATTATCTAGAATTAGCGGCTTTGACTGGGCAGGAGGACTGTTTGTCGGCATTACGCTCACAGAACGATTCATTCCAACTAGCGATTGTAGGTGAACTGGTTTTTATAAAAGTAACTTCCAGCAGGTTGCTCCCTGTAGAATAGCTGACTGCTTCCATCCGTATTTGTGTCCAGTTTTTGGCGTTGCTGATTGATTGGATGATTCCACGCTAAGAGGCTAGCACCTAATGTTTCATCTACTCAGGGGCAGGGGCGACAACCGGGAGGATTGACCCGACAGAGGTCTTCTCTGCTTCAGTAATATCAAGTTTTTACTTCATTGGCTTGCACCTAAATACCTGAATAATAAAAATAATGGTGCTGACTCTCCAGTAATCAGCTAGCCCTTAAGGGTCAGCAATCGCTATAAAAACCATGCAATCTTCTATTGTAGGATTTTGCACAGAGCGAATGGCAAGTCACCTTGGTATACTTCTCCGGTGCAATCATGCCACAGATTCCGAATCAAGGGACGGAGGACTGGGAAGTAGGGCGATAAACCCCTGTATGTGATTTATAACTTTTCCTAGCTTGGATACCCTAGTTCTTAGCCGCTAGTTTCGTCAAACTGCAAAGAAAGTGAGTTTAGCTGTCGATGGATTTAAAGTCTCTGATTCGCGATATCCCAGACTTTCCCAAACCCGGAATATTATTTCGGGATATTACAACACTACTGCGTAACCCAGAGGGACTGCGCTACACAATCGATACGCTTACCGAAAAGTGTAAAGAGGTGGGACTATCTGCTGATTATGTGGTAGGAATGGAGTCCCGTGGCTTTATCTTTGGACCGCCGCTAGCTTATCAACTAGGCGCTGGGTTTATCCCTGTCCGCAAACCGGGCAAGCTACCAGCCGCTGTACACAGAGTTGAGTATGAACTGGAGTACGGTATAGATCGGTTGGAAGTTCATCAAGATGCTTTTGATTCTGGCAGTCGTGTTTTGATTGTGGATGATTTAATTGCTACGGGTGGAACCGCAGGTGCTACAGCAAAGCTGTTAGAGCAGATGGGCTGCGAACTGGTGGGCTTCGCCTTTATCATCGAACTACGAGATTTGGGGGGACGTCAGAAACTACCTGATGTGCCAGTTGTGACGTTGGTTGATTATTAGTCATTGGTTAGTGGTTATTGGTTGTTGGTGATTGACAAATAACCAACAACCAACAACAAAGGACAAGGGGGATGAACGTTTAATGACTTCTTCTACCAGAGATTCTTCAATTCGGAATGGATTAGATACCACAGGGAAGCGGCTGAAAATGCTGGTTACGAGTGAGACGTTTCTCTATGTGGTGAAGCGGCTGTTGCAGGCGATTTTGACCTTGCTTTTGGCGTCTGCCCTGAGTTTTGCGATTATTCAGTTGGCACCAGGGGATTATCTGGACGCCCTCAGACAGAATCCTAAAATTTCGCCGGAACAAATCGAGGAACTACGCAAGCAATTTGGTTTGGATCAACCAGTGATTGTGCAGTATGGGCGTTGGCTAGGGCGAGTGGTGACTAATCTTGACTTTGGCAGGAGTTTTGTCTATTCCCGCTCCGTATCGTCTTTGTTGTGGGAACGCATACCGGCAACGTTGCTGATGGCGATCGCTTCAATTATTGTTACATGGGCGATCGCTATTCCCTTAGGGATTATTGCTGCCGTTCACCAAAATCGTGCTTTTGACCGATTTTTGCAAGTTATTAGCTATGCGGGTCAGGGCTTTCCCAGTTTCATCACAGCCCTAGTGTTGCTTATCCTGGCGCAATACACTTCCCCCCTATTTCCTGTGGGAGGTATGACCAGCATCAATCATGCGGATTTATCACCGATAGGCAAAGTTTTGGATATTGGCTGGCACCTGATTTTGCCGACAATTGCGCTCTCCGTCACCAGCTTTGCTGGTTTACAACGAATTACCAGAGGAGAAATGCTAGATGTCCTGCGCCAAGACTACATCCAGACGGCTCGTGCCAAGGGTCTGCCAGAAAATCGGGTGATTTACGTCCACGCCCTCCGCAATGCTGTTAATCCCCTGGTGACGCTACTGGGATTTGAGTTTGCCAGCTTGTTAAGCGGTGCGTTTATTGCGGAATTTTTCTTCAATTGGCCGGGTCTAGGACGTTTGATTTTGCAGGCGGTGACGGCTCAAGACCTTTATCTGGTGATGGCAAGTTTGATGATGGGTGCTCTGATGTTGATTGTGGGGAACCTACTCGCCGACTTGCTACTCAAAGGCGTTGACCCCCGGATTCGTCTGGAAGATTTGAAATAGGTGTTAGTGAGCATTCTTTACCATGTTCTCCCAAATCCACTACCTGATTCTTTCTAGAGCTGAGGGTCGCTATCTGGTCGCCCAACCCAATGCTGGCAATGACTCAGCTGGAGCTGGCTACCTATTGATGTTTCGCGAGCACTTTGATGCCCTCAGCTATCTCAATGCTCACGGGTCTGATGTCGCCGACCGATTCGCTGTGGAGTCAGTCTCTGGAACTCAGTTAAAGGGCTTGCTCAAGCGCTGGGGATTTGCTGGCGTTGGCATTGTTCAAGACCCGCTAGTCCCCCAAATTGAATTTCTCTCCCACGATTGAGCAATTACAGCGATTTGGAAAAGCTTAATACAGATCTGCCTAGGTGTAGATTTGCTAAGATGAAGGATTTGAGTAAATAGATAAAGGTAGTTTAATAGCTGACTTGTCTTAAATGGGTCGATAACCCAAATTGTACAAAAATCAACGAAAAAGGAGAAGCTTCATATGAAATCTATTCGCTTTAATCTCTCTGCTCTGTGGGGTTCATTGCGTCTCTTTGTAGCCGCCTGTGCTTGTGCTTTAATCTTATTCGCGAATGTATCGCCAGCCTACAGCCTCCCCAATCCATTTGCCTCCAGTAACACCGCACAATCTAGTGACCCTACCAAGGGTGAGGATAAACTTCTAGGTATTGAAGCAGGGGCGCAAAAATCCGTTACCAGAGAGCAAGATCTGCTTTCAGGCAAAGAAGTTACGGAAAAATCTAATGAGGGTATCAATGAAGTTCAGGGAGCCGCTGATGCTGACCAGATGAAACGCCCCTCTAATGCCCAAGGTGAAACCATTGAAGAGATATTGCAGGATAAGCTAGAAGAGGCTACAGGTCAAAAATAACGCTGTAGAGGCTTCTAAGAGTGTAATCCAGTCTTTTTGGCTATGGAACTCTAGAGCCGAATTGCTAATTCAGGATTATTCCTTACGAATCGTCTGGAAGTTGAAGAGGGCAGGCACCCAAGTCTGCCCTATTTATATTTTTTAGATATTTGTTAGAGCGACATCAGCAGGTGCCAGTTCCAGAAGCGACTATCTCCACAGCTAGGATAGTCCATCTTTCCGATAAGATGAGAAAATGCCTAGAGCTAGATAACACTGCTTGAAAAGTTCAAGCAACTAGGTTGAGGAACATTTTATGAACCAAGAGATCTTCGATAGAGTTAAAAAAATAGTTGTGGAACAACTGGAAGTTGAGCCTGATGCCGTGACGCCTCCGGCCAACTTTGCCAATGATCTAAATGCCGACTCCCTGGATACAGTGGAACTCGTGATGGCTTTGGAAGAAGAGTTTGACATCGAAATCCCCGACGAGGCGGCTGAACAAATTGCTACGGTTCAAGCGGCTGTAGACTACATCAGTAATAAAGTAGAAGCTCCCGCTTAAAAAGCTCCAGTCTTTAAACTGGAAGTTCTGCGTTCTGGGTGTGTAAGCCCTGTTGTACTGGCATCATGACAAATATTGAACAAAAACGCGTTGTTGTTACAGGTCTCGGCGCGATCACACCGATAGGCAATACTCTCGCTGAGTACTGGGAAGGGTTGTTGAGCGGACGTAATGGTATTGCTCCAATTACCTTGTTTGACCCCTCCCGGCACGATTGCCGAATTGCCGGTGAGGTGAAAGGCTTTGACCCTCATATCTACATGGAGCGCAAAGAAGCAAAGCGTATGGATCGCTTTGCCCAATTTGGAGTTTCCGCAAGCAAGCAGGCTCTAGCCGATGCACAGTTTGAGATCAATGACCTGAACGCAGAACAGGTGGGTGCAATCATTGGTACTGGCATCGGTGGTCTCAAAGTGTTAGAAGACCAGCAAGAGATCTACCTGACTCGTGGTCCTGACCGGTGTAGTCCGTTTATGATTCCGATGATGATTGCCAATATGGCAGCAGGTCTGACGGCAATTCATACGGGTGCGAAGGGACCAAATAACTGTACCGTTACTGCCTGCGCTGCGGGTTCTAATGCTGTAGGGGATGCATTTCGTTTGGTGCAACGAGGCTATGCCCAAGCCATGATTTGCGGAGGTACCGAAGCCGCTGTAACACCCTTGTCTGTTGCTGGTTTCGCTGCTGCACGGGCACTGTCCACCCGTAATGATACTCCTGAGTCAGCTTGCTGCCCTTTTGATCGCGATCGCGATGGCTTTGTTATGGGTGAAGGCGCTGGTATTCTCCTGTTGGAAGAACTGGAACACGCGCTCTCGCGTGGAGCCAAAATTTATGCTGAAATTGTCGGCTACGGCATGACCTGCGACGCCTATCACATCACGTCACCTGTACCAGGTGGAGAAGGTGCCGCCAGAGCCATTCAACTAGCGATGAAAGACGCTGGTTTACTGCCAGAGCAAGTGAGCTACATTAATGCCCACGGCACCAGTACACCAGCCAATGACGCAACTGAAACAGCGGCAATCAAAAAAGCTCTGGGTGAGTATGCTTATAAGGTGGCAGTTAGCTCCACAAAATCGATGACAGGTCATCTGTTGGGTGGCTCTGGTGGAATTGAGGCTGTTGCTACTGTAATGGCAGTGGCAAATGACCAAATACCACCAACAATTAATTTGAAAAACCCCGACCCCGCTTGTGACCTCGATTATGTGCCTGATCATAGCCGTAATCAAAACGTAGAAGTGGCGCTGTCGAATTCTTTTGGGTTTGGCGGTCACAATGTCACGCTAGCATTCAAGAAATACAGGCAAAGCTAAATTTCTAGTTGATCACGGCAGAAATAAGTAAGCCCTTGAAATTTCCTCCTGAGCTGTATGAGCTGGTCAAAAACGTCTGCCAAGTTGCACTAGTCACTATTGACCAGCTCCTAAATATTCCTATGTCCCCAGTCTTGCCCATCGATCCCGAAGGATGGGATGATGAGGGTATAGCCTTGGGCGACCAAAAGCCATCGAGTTTGAACTCACACAATTCTTGCGTTAAACCTTAGTTCCCTAGAGTCATTTAAATAGAAATTATGGCCGTTGCAACCCAATCTCTCGAAGAACTGTGCATCAACTCCATCCGCTTTCTAGCAATTGACGCGGTAGAGAAGGCCAAGTCTGGTCATCCAGGGCTGCCGATGGGCGCGGCTCCGATGGCGTTTGTGCTGTGGGACCGCTTTATGCGGTATAACCCGAAAAATCCCAAGTGGTTCAACCGCGATCGCTTTATCTTGTCAGCAGGTCACGGCTCGATGTTACAGTATGCCCTGCTGTATCTGACGGGTTACGAAAGCCTGACGATTGAAGACCTCAAACAGTTCCGTCAGTGGGAATCAAAAACTCCCGGTCACCCTGAAAACTTCATGACTTCGGGGGTGGAAGTCACCACCGGACCACTGGGTCAAGGAATTTCCAACGCAGTGGGCTTAGCAATGGCTGAAGCTCACCTGGCGGCTAAGTTTAACAAGCCGGATCACACGATCGTAGACCACTACACTTATGTGATTTTGGGTGATGGTTGCAACCAGGAAGGCGTCTCTGCCGAAGCTTGTTCCCTAGCTGGACACTTGGGACTGGGCAAGCTGATTGCCCTTTACGACGACAACAAAATCACCATCGACGGTCACACCGATTTATCTTTTACTGAAGATGTCGGTAAGCGGTACGAAGCCTATGGCTGGCACGTCCTCACCGTAGAAGAGGGCAACACTGATCTGGAAGCGATTCATAAGGCAATCGAAGAGGCTAAAGCCGTCACCGATAAGCCTTCCCTAATTAAAGTCCGTACCACCATCGGTTACGGTTCCCCTAATAAAGCCAATACCCACGGCGTCCACGGTGCTGCCTTGGGGGGTTCTGAAGTGCAGGCAACCCGCGAACATCTGGGTTGGGAATACGAGCCTTTTGATATCCCAGAAGATGCCCTCAACCATTGGCGCAAAGCAATTGAGCGTGGCGCTAAGTATGAGGAAGAATGGAATAAAAACTTTGAAAATTACAAAGCCAAGTATGAGCCGGAAGCAGCTGAACTAGAACGGCTGATCAGCAACAAGCTCCCGGAAGGTTGGGATAAAGTCCTCCCCACCTACACCCCAGAAGACAAGGCAGATGCGACGCGCAATCACTCCGGCAAGTGCTTGAATTCTCTGGCTGGAGTTTTACCCGAACTGCTTGGCGGTTCAGCTGACTTGGCTGGTTCCTGCATGACCTTGATCAAGTCTTCTGGCGACTTCCTCAAAGGTCAGTACGAAAATCGCAACCTGCGCTTTGGTGTCCGCGAACACGGCATGGGCGCACTTTGTAACGGCATCGCCCTGCATGGCACAGGCTTGATTCCCTACGGGGCAACTTTCTTAGTCTTTGCCGACTATATGCGGGCAGCGATTCGCCTCTCAGCCCTCTCCCATGCGGGCGTTATCTGGGTGATGACCCACGACTCGGTTCAGTTGGGTGAAGATGGTCCAACGCACCAACCCGTTGAAACGATTGCTTCCCTGCGGGCAATTCCCCAGCTAACAGTGATTCGTCCTGCGGATGGTAACGAAACCTCTGGTTCTTATAAAGTAGCGATCGAGGCGGCTAACCAAAATCGCCCGACGCTGCTGGCGCTGTCTCGTCTAGCACAGCCCAATTTGGCTGGCACTTCGATTGAAGGCGTTACCAAGGGCGCATACATCCTCTCCGACAGCGACGGTACGCCTGAGATCATTCTGATTGGCAACGGGAGCGAACTGCAACTTTGCGTTGGTGCAGCTGAGAAGTTGCGGGGCGAAGGCAAGAAAGTCCGCGTCGTCTCGATGCCCAGTTGGGAGTTGTTCGACGCCCAGGATGAAACCTATCGGGAATCTGTGTTGCCCAAGGCTGTCACCAAGCGCTTAGCTGTGGAAGCGGCTTCTAGCTTCGGCTGGTGCCGTTACCTCGGTACAGAGGGTGCGATGATCAGCATTGATCGCTTTGGTGTTTCGGCTCCTGGTCCTGTCGCCTTAGAGAAGTTTGGCTACACGGTAGATAACGTAGTAGCAAAGGCGAAGACGTTACTAGGGTAATCGCCCTGCCTGATAACGCCATTGAATCTGACGTCTTCCTAGCTCGATAAACTTCATTCATCGTTGAAGAAAAAAGCCCTCTAGGACTAGAGGGCTTTTTTCTTTGTTTGTGAGGTCTAATATCGGGACTTAAACAGATCTCAAGCCCAAATAAAGCCCAAAGCAGCTTTTTAAGCTAAGAATACGTCACGGTTGTGGTTTAGCCACTCCACAAAACGGAAAGACATCGCTGTCCGAAACGCCTCTAATGCTTCAGTAAAGGTG
>DATNQP010000170.1:0-3035 GCA_036703965.1 Leptolyngbyaceae cyanobacterium | reverse complement strand
ACACCATGATATTCTGAGGCGAATCGCATACGAGCAGCGTTGCAATCTCTCAGATGTACTAGATGCAGTATTAGAACAGGCAGATTGGGAAAAAATTGCCAAGGATGCAAGCAGCAAGCCTGTGCAGAGAGCTAGGGAGCGTGGAGGAAGCTACAAAGTTTGAATTAACTTAGCCCGGTTTTGCTCCAATCAGCATAACTCTGTGATTACCTGGGAGCGGATCGCACCTCTCCACAACAAGCGATCGCGTTTTCATTGATTCGGTGAAAATGCGAAGCGCTAGTGCGCCGCCTCGCGCTTCGCACCCCACCTATCCCTATCTGGCACCTTAAGGAATTGCCCCAAAGGACACATCGAGAATTGCGTACTTGTCCCAACCGGGCGCATCAAAATGCCACCATTCTGTTGGTAGTGGTATAAACCCATATTTTTTCATCGCATCCTCAAGCAGCTTGCTATTTTTCTTCGCTTGGGCGCTGGCACCTTTGTAGTTTCTATGCGCTCGTTCTGTAAAATCATCAAATCTGGTTGGCATCTCTAGTTCTCGACCATTGCCGTCAACTAGTGTAATATCTACTGCTGCACCGCGATTGTGCCGAGAACCTCTTGCTGGATTTGCTACATAGCGAGTATCGGGTCGTACTTGCCACATTAACCTTTGAACGGATAGGGGTCTGTAGCAGTCATAAACTTTTAGCCCCAGTCCTTTTTTTGCCAAATCGTTTTGAACTTGTGATAACCTTCTCGCCGCTGCCCCCCTCAGCACACATCGCGATACGGGGTAGAGTTTTCGTTTCAAAAAATTATTGGTAGTTGCATAGCGCATATCAAGCGCAATCTTGGTATTAACTGAGCGAATATCTACCAGTCGCGCATCATAGGGGAGTTGAGGTTTAGCAGCATTCTGGGATGGAGTTATAAGAGGCTGTGACGGGGCTGATTCAGTAGGGCTAACTGTTTGGGCGAGTGTTGTTGTTGGCGTGACAATTCTAGTAATAGGTGCAGCTTCAGAATTGGGACACCCTATAAATAAAGCCAGTAACGCGCTAGCGAAACAGACTGTTAGGCTTATCGCAATAAATTTCGCCCGGTGGCTCATTATTGCTACCTGTTTTAAAGTGACAGCAACCATAAATAGCTAACCATTAGAAAAATGTAAAGAAAAAGGGCGATATATACTCAAACAACCGACTTAAAGAAGCATTGAAGTAAAAGCAAAATAGGAGCACCAGCCACTCACCAGCAGCATTACTGGAACAATGAACGCCGCCGCCTTCTCTGATAGATTGCAAATCTGAGTACAACCACTGTAAAGGGTAAGAATTGTGTAGCAACTGGTGAATACAGAGAGAATCAGCATGGTGTTATCCGGCAAAAAGCTAGAGAATCCGCTCAGTATAATCAGAAAACTCAAGGGCAAAAGGGACGCACCAGCCAAGAAAAGATCGCTTGCAAAACTGCCGCTACGGCGAAAGACACCCCGTGCGATCGCGCTGGTAATAGCAAGGCTGACAAATGGCACAATTCCAACAATTATGAGCTTGAGGATTGTAGGCTGATTCAATAAATCGCGCCAGCCTAGATAACTTCCTATTACAAAGCACAAATCAGCAATTATGGCAAATACAATCCCGACTGCGATCGCCTCTTGCTTGTTGAGACTGGCAAAGGCTGGCAGCAGTCCTCCTGTAGGATTGAGAATAAAGGTTTTGAGAGCCGTTATTGCCGCGTTCAGCACCGCCTTGACGCTATAGGCAATTTTACCCCCAGAAAACTTGCCTAGTCTAAACTTTTTCCCATGTAGCCTAGCCAGAGTATCTCGTGCTAATTGGTAGCCAGCGATATCCCCTTGTTCGCGAAAGAGTGCTGCGGCTTTTCGCAAATCTTCAACCGCCAGAGTAAGCTCTTTCAAGTCATTGTTGGCTAAACCTCGGTGATAGTAAGCTTGGGCATAATTCGGCTCAACACGAATCGCTTGAGTATAAGCTTCAAGGGCTGCCTGAGTATATCCTAGTCTGTAACGCGCCCGCCCTTGATAGTAATAAGCTTCAGGCAGGTTAGGGTTAATTTTCAGCGCTTGATTGCAATCTTCTAGCACTCTGCGATCGTCTCCGAGTTGGTAGCGCGTCGCACCCCGCTTTAGATAAGCTTCGACAAAGTGAGGCTCAAGGTCTATTGCTTGGCTGTAATCGGCAACAGCTCCCTGGTAATCTCTAGTTAGGGCTTTTTCCACTCCCCGAACGTAGAAGTCTTGAGGACTCATCCCGGCTTTTTGCCGCTCACTCCGGTTGGGGTCAAACCCTTGGTCGTACTGGGTTCGCAGAACTAAATCAGAGAGAACTTCGTAAGCTTCGCAAATTTGTTTGAATCTCTCTTCTGCGGTTGGATTCCCTGGATGTAAGTCAGGGTGGTACTCGCGGGCAAGACGGTGGTAAGCTTCTTTGATTTCCTCAGTGGTGGCTTTTCTAGAGACTTCTAGAATTTTGTAGTAGTCGCGAGAGTCCTGCATGTGACTTAGACTAAGGAGTGCTTTACTATAAGCGTGTCACATTGGGACAAAAATCGGCAAAGACGTTGACTAGGGGAATTTTAGATTTTGGATTCTTCCCTGCCTATATAGCGCTTCAAGGGTTGAGTCAAGTACATTGAAAAGGCAGAGGGCAGAAGGCAGGAGGCAGAAGGCAGTCTTCAGAAGGGGATTCAGACCCCTCCTCTTATACAAGCCACTGAACTCTCGTTCAGTGGGGGCTTGATACCCTTGCTCCGGCTCGACTTTCGGCTGAACTTCGACAGGCTCAGTTGCCGCGCTCAAGTCGAAGCCTGAGCGCGAGGGCGTTCGTCCTTTCGGTCGCCAGAAGGCTTGTGCCTTCGGCAGAAGGTAAACCTTCTGCCCTCTGCCCTCTGCCTTTCTTTGGTCAGACCTAACCCCCAACCCCCTTCCCTTCAAGGGAAGGGGGCTAATTTCAAAGCCTCTCTCCTTGTAGGAGAGAGGTTTGGAGAGAGGTCAAAGAGGAAAGCCTTTTTGAGGAAAGCTG
>DATNQP010000169.1:0-3269 GCA_036703965.1 Leptolyngbyaceae cyanobacterium | reverse complement strand
CAGCTTTCTTAATTCCGAATCATCAATTTTCAGCAGACTTAAAAAACAGCATTTTGAGGCTCTGGACAATCAAGGAAGTCGCACTGATGATAATCAGCCCCGATACCAACAGGCTAATTACACCATCTGCCCACAACCAGTGCAGTGTCCAAACTGCGATCGCTGCCAGAATGACACCAACTGAACTGGCAGCATCGGCAAGGACATGCAAAAATGCTCCCCTGAGGTTAAGGTCGTGGTGGCTGTCTTTGTGTAGGAGGAAGATGTTGATAGTGTTGACTCCCAACCCTACGCTAGCTGTCGCCAACATCGGCAGACTGAGGATTTCAACCGGGGGAGACTGAAGCCGCACAATCGCTTCCCAGCCAATCCAAAACGCGATCGCGACCAGCCCCACCCCATTAACCAGTGCTGCCACCACTTCAACCCAATGGTTTCCTGGTGCTGAGTTGCTATTCCTACGCCTCTGGGCCATCCAAGTCGCCATCAGTGCTAGAACCAAGGCAAAACAATCCGAAGCCATGTGACCTGAATCAGCCAGGAGCGCAAGACTGTGGCTAAACAGACCTACGGCTAGCTCTGCTATGGAAAAGCTGCAAATCAGAACCAGCACTGTAACTAGTAACTTTACCTTGCTCCCTTCCTGGGATGGCTGACTGATGGGGGTTGAATGATGAATACAGGAGGTAGAGTGTTGATGCATTAAATTTCGCGAAATTTTCACCTCTATAGTCTCAACCGTTCACAAGTTTTGGGGCAACTGATTGCTGACAAGCTCCTTGTACTCGCTAGCCGTTTCGGTTGAGCTAGACACCAAAACCCAGCCGGACTGCTTTAGCTTCTGATAGGTTACCCAGCCCTTAGAGCCACTGGGTATAGGGTAGTCTGAAACAGCATACTGCGGAAAGGCTGTGTAGGGTCGCCACGGCTCATTGGGGGCAATCCGCAAATGCAAGATTTTCTGATCGCTGGTGCCAAAACTAGGTAGCCAGCACAGTTGTCGGGGCATGAAAAACTCCTTTATTCCATCCAAGCTACAGAGTCCTGGTTGATTGACAAAAAGTTAGAGACTTATATCCTGCATCTTCGAGTGGCTATAAGCCTTGACTCTAACAGCCTTGTTTGTTGTGTCTTTCAGGACTTGATTTGTTGCCTCCGGATCGTTTGTTGAGTCAATCAAGTGGAGAGTCGGTGGGTAAGCTTTTTTTGATGAAGCGTTTGAAGTAAGTCTCACGTAGCAATAGCTGTCGGTTTAGCTGAGACAGGAGAAACTTGGCTTGTTCAAGGCTTATGTCCTTGATTTGTTCCTCAAAAGCCTGTAGCTTAAATTCCTGTTCCAATATCAGTGTCAATGGATGTTCCTGCTCCATTAAGTGCCTCCTAAACCCTAAAAGTAATTAGTCATTCCTCTACGAAGCCTCATGTCAGTTATGGTGGCAAAGTTTTATGAAAGTCTACAGTACCCTTCAAGGGTACTTTTGCCTTGACTCTACGTAGCTTGGTGCGATCCTCCCTAGAAACGAGGAAACGGAAACTGCCTTAGCCCCCCTTCAGAAGGGTTAGGGAGATCAGATTTTCTTTATATAGCAGTCGCCAAGGCAATTAGGACTCTCGCCAAATACTGAAACCTTAAATCCCTCAATCTTTTCCCTTCTGCCGTTCGGCTGACGCTCACGGAAGCCTTCTGCCCTATGCCCTCTGCCTTTTGCTATACAATGACCTCTCATCAAACTGGAGAAAATGTCATGTCAGTCGAAAAGCAAGCACTGGTTCTCCCAGCACTCAATCCTGAGACAGTAGCCGCCAGAACGAGTTCAGCTTATCCAGAAGCGTTCAAGGCACTAGTGGCTGGGCGAAGTAAGCAGGCGCTAGGCGATGTACTGGGACTAAAGAACTTTGGGGTAAATCTAGTGAAGCTTGCACCAGGTGCCTATTCCTCGCTACGGCACTGGCACAGGCGGCAAGATGAGTTTGTGTATGTGCTTGAAGGCGAATTGACCCTGATAACTGATACTGGCGAACAGATATTGAGTCCAGGTATGGCAGCAGGTTTCCCAGCGGGAAAGCCAGATGGACATCATCTTATCAATCGTTCGCAGGCAGTAGCGGTGTATTTAGAGGTGGGAGACCGCTTGCCTGGTGATAGCGGAAGCTATCCAGATGTTGATTTAGCTTTTGAGCAAAGCTCAGGGAAAGCTGTTTTTACCCACAAGGATGGCAGTCCCTACTAAGACTTTGGAAACAGCTTCTTCTGAATAGAGTAGTTCGCATCAAGTTTGGCTGAGTTTTAGGGATTGCGACCGCTAATCAGGTCAAAAAAAGCATCATCTAGTTCATACCCCAACAGCTGAGCCATTGACTGGAGGCGCGATTTGTTGGGTATACCTAGCTGATGCATCCAGTCTCTTAAGATAAAAATCTTTTGCATCACAAAGATTTCCAGAGCTTCTGGATTGTACTGGATGCCTTCTGTGCGGCTAAACTGGTGCGGCACTAGCATGGCTACGTAGCGGGCAAATTCCCCACCTTTCCAATCCAGCAGAAAGGGTAACCAAGGATAGCGGGCGTCCAAACGAATAAACCACAGCCTTATCTCTGGGATTTCTGAAAGTTCCCGTGGATCTGTTGGTTCGCGGAGGTAGTCGATTTCAAAGCTTAGTTGCTGCTCGTGGGACGGAATTGCCTGCTCTTGAAGCAACTTTTCAATTACCGTTTGGGCAGGCGATATATCTAAATTGTTAATGCAGTCAGAATTGAGTGCGATCGCAATTGTCATGGAGTCATCAGAATACTTCAGGGGACATACCTTGAGCGCTGGCTGCTCTCTTTCCATCTTCCTCCAACTTGCCTCTGTTCCCTCAGCCGCTCAGTACTGAGTTTTGTCAACAGCGACAGTAGACATACAGAGACTTCCTAAGTTAAAGTTGTAATGAGTTTGTCTTAGTAGACTGGGTATCGTACTTAATTAAGCAATTGCCAGCTGTCCCAAAGAGAGTTTTTAGGCATCGTCGTGACAACTGAGGTCTTAGGTTACGGATGCCCCGCTACAAGGACTCAAGTCTCGTCGGTAAAATGAGAGACAGGGGATATATGGATCAGCTAACCAATAACTTAAGAGCATCAAATATGCAAAACGAAGCGGCAGTTGTGAAACCAATTCGCTCACTTGAAGACGCCCTCAATCACTGTCAGACACTGGGGATGCGTCTAAGTCGTCAACGTCGCTTCATTCTGGAACTGCTTTGGCAAGCAAAAGAGCACCTCTCAGC
>DATNQP010000168.1:0-8390 GCA_036703965.1 Leptolyngbyaceae cyanobacterium | reverse complement strand
GATGCGATCGGTCGCATTATTTATGTCAATGAAATCGCAGCGAAACTTCATGGTGAAGCGAAACTCGACGTAATGCCCGATGACTATACTAAAACCTATCACCTCTTAACTATCGACGGGCAGCCTTATCCAATTGAAGACTTACCACTCACTAGAGCTGTCCGTCATAATGAAGTGATTCAGGGAGCCGAGTGGCGAATTCGACGACCGGATGGTCAGGATATTCTTGTAGAAGGAAGTGCAAGCCCGGTCTATGCGCCAACTGGAATCAAGATTGGTGCGGTTCTGACACTCCGTGAGAAAGGTAGGACAATGCTGTCGGCAATAAGCGAGCATCTGTTGTGAAGCATCAATTCCTTCTAATCGTTGCTACGCTCCCGAAGGATTGCTGTTTGCACCGCATCGGTCACACGCTCGACCAGCTCCGTCACCGCTGATGCGCTCAGCGGCGGACTACCATGCCGATGCTGCTCCGCTTGCACCACAACTAATGGACACCCCTGCTGTTGCCGAACCCAAGCAGCACCAGCGACCTTTGAACCCCACATACCAGTCACGGCGTATCGCCACCCACGGCACGCATTCAATACACTATTTGCGGATATGAGTTCATGCGTTCTATGCCAAGCAAGAGAATCGGCGATCGCCTCCAGTTGCCAAATCCGAGGAATTGGCGCAAAGACTTGTGCGGGTTCCGATCCCACAAGACTGCGACCAAGCGCACGACTCATAGCAATATCCAGCACAAACCAATGGCTCGATTCCTCAGTGGGATCGAGCGAGAGATGGTTATGCTCACCAGCGCCCGTGTTGAAGTTTAGCTCGAAGTGCGGATGACGGGTAGCTGGGTTAATCGAGGATTGAGCGTAACATACGAACTCTAATCGCCTCGCTGGGCATGGGAGCCTTTGGTGATCCAAACTACTGGCGATGTCCGTACCCTCGCACTTGCTCAGTGACTCTGTCAGCACGGCTTGCACATCAAGGTCACTGAGTCCTGGAGTATAGTCGCCATACGCCGCAGAGCCAAACAGGTAGACGCCCACCAACCGCTGCTGAAGGCGGTTTTGAAGTGTTTTAACGACCTGCTCCAAGTACGCAGCTTCAGCATTTGGCAACGCGGCGGGCGTAAGAGCGGCAGGCTGCTGAATAATCTCTTGTATGTCAATGTGGGATGGTTGGCGGGTAGCCTCTGACCTGTCGTCACGCTCTCGCATTGTTGTCTCTCTCACGCACTTCGTGTAATTCGCGCTGGTTTATATGCCTTTATCCATGTGATGTTGAAGCTGCGATCGCCTCTTCTTTTCTTGCGTGCTAGCGTTGGGAAATAGATGTTGGGTTTCCTCGCATCAATCCAACCTACAGCGAGCTTGCGATCGCACTGAATACACATTAAACGTTTGGATAGCAATTTGAGCGTAGCTTGAACACGATCTGATTAACTCAACAGACATCTTGACGCGATCGCTCCAGACAATGGGTGATCGCACTGAGGTGTTATGCTGCTCCAGCGAAATAGTGTTCTTATGCTAGAAAGCGAGAACTGTTGCGCGATCGCATGATGAGCCGTTCCCCTTGCTTAATTTGTTAAATTAGTGATGAGAGAAATCATACGCACTTTTCCAATGCTTTAATATCTGCGCTTACGATTTTTTCTAGGTTCCTTGTAATTTTTTCAATATCCCAGTTCCACCAAGCAATCTCTAGCAAAATATTGATCGTTTCATCTGAAAAGCGTTGCCGTAACAAAGTAGCTGGATTTCCTCCTACGACTGTATAAGGTTGCACATCTTTAACAACCACGGATTTTGCAGCAACAATCGCACCGTCACCAATTTTTACTCCAGGCATGATAACTGTTTCATATCCAATCCACACATCATTACCAATTACAGTATCCCCCTTGAAAGGTAATTCACTAGGTTGGGGCATGACATGCTCCCAGCCATTGCTAAAAATTTGAAAGGGATAGGTGGAGAACCCAGATATTTTATGATTTGCGCCATTCATGATGAATTGCACGTCTCTGGCTAAAGCACAGAATTTTCCGATAATTAGCTTGTCGCCAATAAATGGATAGTGGTAGAGTACATTGCGCTCAAAATTTTCCGAGTCTTCTGGGTCATCGTAATATGTGTAGTCCCCAATAATAATATTTGGGTTGGAGACAACATTTTTGATGAAGCAAACTTGGGGAAATCCCTGCATTGGATGTGGATCTTTCGGATCGGGACCTTGCATCGCAAAACCTCATTTGTCTATAGCGGTTCTCGACTTCATTGCTTAGGCGGAAAAACTTCATCGAGTGGAGTGGTATCGTTAGCAACGATTTCCTGCCGTACCATTTGGGCTAAACGATCCCATTGCTCATTTGTAGTGGATTCAAAGCGGACTTTCCATGCTCGTTCATCTTCTAATTCAGCTAGAAGACGAGTAGCGATCTGCGCTTCGCAGCAGCGCTTCGCTATCGCATCTTGATCGTCCTCTGGCAGCTTCTCAAGCTCTGCAATGACGCGCTGAAGTAATTCAGTCATGGTTCCAAAATGTGAGTAGTCCTCTACGAGGCATCATAGCAATATACAGCGATCGCTCCCCTTGAAACGCTAGCAGCTAAACTTATCGGTCACAGATAACCCGAAACGAAGCCCAACCCTTGAAGTGAGATGTCCAGTGCAGCGCGATCGCAGAAGTGGCATAGATGCTGAGCAGAAGTAAATGTAGGGTTTCCTAGCATCAACCTGAGCGGGAGCGATAGGCGATCACACTCACCAATTCGGGTGGGTGAGATCAATGAAAAGATTGCCAGTCCACGGCTCGTTAAGTGATGGGTTAATCATATCCGGTGCTCCATTGAACACCTTCCGAACTGAACGAAGTATCTTGAGTCTATGAGCCAGCGCCAAGACAAGATGCTGGTGTTCACGAGGGAGGACTCTGTAGTGACTCCAAGTTGAAAAAATATGATCGGTCAACTCAGCAGAGCAAGCAAACCATTCACCTTGACGCCTGTCAGATTCAAAACGCTTGTGGCGCATTCGCTCTACCTTGGGACCTCCCGGTTCGAGCGCGTGAATAATGAGTTTACCAGAAGTCCCAGTCCGCAGATTCTGCACTCGACGAAGAACATTTTTGGTTCTCCCAATTTTGACATGAAGTCCAGAGTATGCATGAGCGCCAGAAGGTGAACCTGCCCAAGTCTCTGGAACAGAAAGGATGTAGTAAATGCTCTCAACATTCCCAGACGGACAATTCTCGAACCAATCAATCCACTTATGTGCGTCCTCTACAGCTTGAGCGCGTGTCGGATATTTGTAGGTCGAATAGAAAATTTCTTGGTTAGGATTGTTAACCTCTCCGAAGTATTGACCAGTGTCATCACATTTGATTTCTACTCTAAACATCCCCTTATTACCTCCGACTCTTTACAAACTGCGTCTAGCTCCTTTTCTTTGTCCCATACAACACTTTATCTAATGGAAGTTATTGCTTGAACACCTCATCCTGAGAAACCTATCCGAAGTACTACTTCAACTATCCGTAACCAATTAGCATGATCGAGGTTAACTCGTCCAGCAAGGTCATAGGGCTGAATTTCTGGATTCTCGGATATAAAAATAGGTATGTGCTTTCCCAGTTGATAAGACTGGTGAAGTAGATTCATACCATCTTTCCATTCACCTTGCCTGATGAGCTGGGCTGCCGCTTCATCAAGTTCCTGTGCTTTTTTGACATCCTCTTCTGAATACACTGAAGGCGACACGAGCAAAGGAATTCGGTGAGCCGCAGGATCGCGGAATTGTCGAATATCCCAATACCAATCATGAAAAGGTTGTAGTTCTTTGTCTAGCTGTTCTAAATTACTCTTACGCAGTTGAGCAAGGAATTTTTTGTCAAGAAGTTGAACAAACTTACGATGTTTCCAATTATTTTCGTCAACATCCTCAACCAAACTATATTGATATGTCAATGCCCAAGCCAGATTATCTAGCGAACCTGCCAGGTTGAGATAATAGGCGTTCAACAGTAGAGTAAGCCTAGTTGCGAGGTAAGGATCGAGCGGCTCTTCAGATTTACCAATTTCCTGGTCAAGTGTGAGAATTGCTTCCTCCATCATCTTTAAACGCATTATCAGACCGCGATGTAGATGCTTTTTCGCGCCATCGCACAGGTTGTTTTGCAGTATTAGAAGAAAAATTTCGTGAATATCTATGTGCGAATTAAGAAAATCATCGAACCGAATTTTATCGAACATTTTAAGAACAAATGATTAAATCACAAGGTCAGATAACTATTTGTTCAACCGCACTTAGCGGTCTAACATGCTTATCTGTAATGTTATCCTGCTATTTGGCAGCAATTGGTCGATGGGAGTTATTGTTTAGACACCTCATTCAACCTACGTTCGCTCTGATTGGCGAAACCGATAGCCAACGCCGCGAATGCTTTCAATCCACCCCTCTCCACCGATGGAATCAATCTTTTTGCGAATCCGTTGAACACACACATCTACCACGTTGGTATTGGGATTGAAATCATAGCCCCAGATGTGTTCCAGGATTTGCGTTCGGGTGAAGACTCGTCCAGGCGATAGCGAAGCGCTGCTGCGAAGCGCAGATCGCATCAGATATTCCAGGAGATTGAACTCGCGGGTGGTGAGTTCTACAATATGTTGATTGCAGGTGACTTTTCGCTTGATGCGATCCAGCTTGATCGGTCCAACGCAGACCAGGTTTTGGCGATCGCCTGCGCTCCTACGCACCACGGCATGAATACGGGCAACGAGTTCCTCAACGAAAAATGGTTTCGCTAAATAATCGTCGGCACCCAGGTTTAGACCCTCAATTCGGTCATCCAGTTCATTCTGGGCAGTCAGCAAAATTACCGGCACATTCTGTCCTTTCCGGCGCAGATTTTTAAGGAGCGACACGTTCCAATAAGCTTTCCGTGCCAAGTCAGAAGCTGGGTTTATCGGCTGGGCAATAATTGAATTGACCCATTTTGATGGTTATATGAAGCTAAATCAGTTGATCGCTGTATTGCAATCTGTTAAAGCAAATGCCAACAAGGGCAAAACCGAGGTGTCGCAACTCTGTCAAAAGAGTACATTGTTTCAAGGATTGAGCAGAACTTATCAGCCTAGAGAAGAGGATGGATTTGTATATCCTCCTGAATCGCAAAAGCTGACGCTGAAGGCTGATGAGTTGATCGAAAAGTTTGTGCAATCTTGCTCGGAATTTTTGGACCTAGCAGCTACTCAGGACTACGCGAATACTGAGGCTAAAGCATCTGTAACAGTAGATGGACAGACTATTATTGCAGATGTTCCTGTGTCCTATCTATTATTTCTCGAAAAGCAGCTTCAGGATGTGAAGACGTTCATTACTTCGCTACCTGTACTTTCGATTGACAAAGACTGGCTGCATGACCCCAATCGAGGATGCTACGTCACCAGTCCCAAAGAAACTGTGAAAACCAAGAAAATTACTGATTTTGTCGTTGCCTATGAAGCAACGGAACATCACCCTGCTCAAATCAAAGAAGTTTCCAAAGATATTGTGGAAGGAACCTGGAGTTTGATTGAGTTCTCAGGCGCACTTCCTCAAGACCGCGTGAATCGAATGCTGCGTAGAGTGGATATGTTACAAAAAGCGGTGATTCAAGCTAGAGAAGAAGCCAATGGCAGGGAAGTGCAGCAGCGGCAAGTTGCCAATGCGATTTTTGGCTATTTATTTGCAGATTAAACTACACTAGATTTGGAGTACAAGTTCATTTTTAGCGAGTAGGGTATTTGTAGGTTCAAATCCTGCCCCCCAGACTATCTGGGGGTAGGCAAATGGTAAAGCCGCCCTAGCGCATTAAGCTCAGAATAAAGCTCAAGCTATTGCTCCAATCTCATTTTGAAAAATCGCTCCCTGTATCATTCTCTGTGGAACAAGCGTTGCGAGACACGGGTTCAAATCCCGTCCCCTGCTCTAAGTAGGCGGGGGTAGTTTAGTGGAAAAACCTCACAGCATCAGATTGATTCTGCGGAAACTGGTAAATCTCTGATATAGGCTCAGCGACTTAAATCTTTCCCGGCATTCAGGATACGAGTGCCGGGATTTTAAACTGGGAACACTTTGGAGGACAAGCGCGACTAAATGAGGATAATTATATAGAGGGGGCACCGGAGATTGCGGCGAGTAGTGCTGCGATTGATTTAGGTGATAAAAAACGAGCCTATCGTCGTAATGGGATTAGAGACTATATCGCGAGAGCAAGTATTTGAGCAGAAACTGGACTGGTTTTATTTGCAGGAGGGGGAGTATGTTCCACTCCCTGTGGATGAGGATGGGAAGTTACTTTAAGATATTTATTGGGCTGCGCTGTAAAAGTACTGGTGGGGCGAAATGACAGCTATCGCTATTTGGTTTAATGATGAAAATCCTAAAAACCCTTCTCTTTGGATTGCTTCAGATAGCCGTGTATCCAAAAATCAAAGTTCTACTCTGATTGATAATGCTGCAAAAGTATTCACGCTACCAGTAGTTTGCAGGTTTCCCGGTGAAGAAGGTTTTTTCTCAAAAATAGCTTACTATCACACCTATGGGTACTGTTTTGCAGGCAGTACTTTGCTAGGTCAAAATACATTTTTAGCATTAATGCCTCTCTTAAGTAATTTAGTGGCTGTTCAGCCATATACCCCTCAAATGGCTGATGTGGCGCAGTTTGTCTTGGAGTACCTAGGGAGAGCATTCGATGATTATAAAGTGATAGCTTCTGGTAGACCTTTATCAAGAATTCCTCGCTACATTATTGAAGAACATATCCAAGATAGTGCGTACAAGACTATCGGTGGAGACTTACAGCTAGGGCGTGCTGATCAACTCGGGTTTCAACCATTTTCTATTTGCAAACCCAGAGTTACTGGACAGCCAGAAGCATATCTAAGTTATTTGGGATACGAGTTACATGAGGACATAAAAAACGTTGGTGATGCAAGTATTGGTTTACCTGGAATGATTTAGGAATCTCTAACTACAGTGCAGGTGGGCTAACAAAAGGTAATACTGATTCTGAAGAGGATTATGCTACCTACCTCACCGAGAAGTATCAATAAATGCGAGTTCTGAGTGATACCAACGTGGTTCTTGATTGTTTGCAAGAGCGAGAAAGCATTGCGGAAGTAGGGTAGCATTGCCCACCTCTATGTTTATGCACTGACTACCGTAGCTTGTCCTTTAGCTGCCGTAGCTAAAATAGCTAAAACCTCTGGTGCTAAAGGCTTCAAATCTGCCAAACGATTGGATGGTGCTTGCAAAACAATTACCGCGATATTGAACTGTGGCAGATTCTGTTGAAACGACAAGTTGCGATCGACTGTGATGAAAACATAAAACTATGCTTCTGCAAGAGCAAGAAGTTGACCATTCTTTACTCCCGCCCATCCCATCTGTGGAACTGTTTTTACATCGTAGCCAACAAATTCTTTAGTAAATTTGCGATCAATACACTCATCAAACAGTAGCTTCATGCTACGCTACTATACCAACAAGCTGTTTTTCCGCCTCTTCCAGTAAGGCGATGACCTGCTCTCTGGTCACAGTTGGAAATCCATCTAAAAAATCGTCAATCGATTCTCCGGCTTTGAGATAGTCCAAAAGCGTCTGCACAGGAACTCTAGTACCAGCAAAAACTGGGGTGCCGCCCATAATCTCAGGGGATGCGCTAATAATTAGGGAGTCTTTAAGCATAACTCTCTGACCTCCAGGTTCTGTACTTAATAAGTTTATCAATTCTCATAGGACAGAACCCTCTAGAAAGGAGTCAGTTCTGGACTTGACCTCAAACATCAAATCAGGGACTAACTGAGCATAGTCTTGTGTTGTTCGGCGCGATCGCTCTAGTTCTGCTTTTTAAATTAATCTGACTGACGCAGACTTCATGAATGATGAATTTTCAAATTCTGGGAGTCGCTGGACTGGTCGGCGAACGCTTTGAACTCCATAGCATCGTGACTACAGAAGAGACGCACGCCCTTACTGTGATCGCGCGATAATGCACGTAGCCGATCTTGATTGTGGAGCCTCGCCTCGCGATCCACTACTACCAACACCAATGTCCCAAGCATCGGTTAGGTTAATAAAGAAACACTACTAGCTAGATAATTTATGCAATACGTGTTAATTATCCATGAAGTTGAAGACTACGAGTCGTGGAAGAAGGTTTTTGACAATGCATCCGACATAAGAAGGGAAGCTGGAGAGAGGTCGTATCAGGTCTTAAAGTATGAAAGCGATCCCAACAAAGTGGTGCATTTCTCATCGTGGACATCGATAGACGATGCCAAGCGTTTTTTTGAATCTCCTAAACTCATTAGAATCAGAGCTGAAGCCGGAGTAAAGGCTCCT
>DATNQP010000167.1:0-8906 GCA_036703965.1 Leptolyngbyaceae cyanobacterium | reverse complement strand
TTACCCTCCTGTACCAATCCTTGATTCTGAGTCCCCTCCCCAGCAGCGTTCTGATTGCTTGCCTCGTTATGTACTAAATGCTGTATCTCGTTAAGGGTTGTCTGAGGCTTTACAGAAAAGCTAAACGCTTTTTGAGCTGGTGCCAGTAATATCGACGTGGCTAGACAGACAGTTATAAGATTAAAAAATTTGCTTTTCATAGCTGCTTATACACGTATTCTGCGGCTTGAGGACTTGTTGAAAATACGCTACAAGCCCGTCTGTATAGACTAAGTACCTTTCCTAAGCTGTTGAGACACACAGATACAATAGATATTCTGTAGCTTACGCTACGATTTTAGCTCTGGTAGTCAAGAGAGTGATCGTCCTTTTTAAAGAATTTAATTTTGACGAGTTTTATGTAGTTTCGGATACAGAATTGCTACTCCTGGAATTGGTGCAATCAGATACATTTCTGTCGTGCGATAGACATGGAAGGACCCAAAGAAGTGTTGAAGAAAGTTCTAATTACCGGGGCGACCGCCCTATGGCTACTGTGTGGCCCGCTCATAGGCAGTGCAATGGCTCAAACAGCAGATGCGAATCCTGTCAATAGCGGCGATACAGCATGGATGTTAATTTCGTCAGCTCTTGTACTGTTGATGACTCCAGGGCTGGCGTTTTTCTACGGGGGACTCGTGCGATCGCGCAACGTCCTCAACACCATGATGATGAGCCTGATCCTGTGGACTGGGTCTAGCTGGAGCATCTGGTGAATTGCGCTAGATAAGCCTATTCCTCCTTACCCTTAAGTTCAGACTTGAACCTTGCTGAATCTGCTATAGACAGCGAGTTCATCTAGAAGCGAAAATTATTGCCCAGTCAATTTTTCTCCACAGTGCCAAAAAGGTAACCTGGGAAGGGTTTGAAACTGCACGTTAGTTAGACTTTCTCAAATTGCCTTGAGTTCTAAACTATAAAACCAGCTTGCCTTTTTGACGTTTGACTTAGGGGCAGGCGGTATTTTTTTGACCATCACCAGCTGAAGTGTGTTTGAGTGGATCGGTAGCCACTAAAATCTGATTCAAACCAGATGCTGGATCTAATTAAAGTGTCCACTCGCTTGAAAACATTTCCTGCTTGGGCTTTCTTCTCCCTAGCTACTAATGGACTACTAGTATTGGCGATCGCCTGGGTGCTACAGCATAAGTATCAGTGGTCGCTGCCGTCTGCCATAAGTCAATCAGCGGCGACTACCCGCTTATCTTATCCGACGCCTGACCAAGAGTCTGAACTAGGACCACGCCACCAGCTGAATTACCAACAGTGGGTAGCGCTGTTGGAAAAGGAAGCTGATGTAATGGCGACTCAACAACCCAAACATTTAGGGGTACTCGTTGGTGATTCTCTAAGCCTGTGGTTCCCGAATGAACTGCTGCCCCCACATCGGACTTGGCTAAATCAGGGGATTTCTGGCGAAACCTCAGCGGGGTTGCTTAACCGATTGGAGTTACTGGACAAGACTCAGCCAGAGGATATTTTTGTTTTAATCGGCATCAATGACCTGATTCGAGGGGTGAACGACGAGACAATTTTGGCAAACAAAGAACTGATTATTCGCTACTTACGGCGAGTTCATCCCCAAGCCAAGATTGTGGTTCAATCGATTCTGCCCCATAGTGGTGAAGAGGTAACCTGGGAAGGACGCGATCGCCTTTTAAAAATCCCCAATAGCCGCATCCAGGAGATTAACGAAAAGCTTAAAGCGATCGCCCAAAAAGAAGGAGTCGTTTATCTCGACCTCTACCCCCTCTTTGCCGATGCCGATGGCAACCTTAAAACGGAACTGACTACCGATGGCTTGCACCTGAGTGGCGAAGGCTACTTAGTCTGGCGCTCAGCATTACTCGTCCTCGATCAGTTCATACTGGAGCCTACCGCTTCGAGGTGAAGACACATCTCACTTGGGCGAAGGCGTCACGAGCATTTTATGATCAAGGGGGAATAAGAGTTGTATACAGTCATTTCGTAGGATACACGCGGCATGGATACCAAAGCCTTCAAACGCTCCCTTCATAGTTCAGAGAACTACCATCGCAAGGGATTTGGTCACGAAGTCGAAGTTGCCAGTCAGCTACAGTCGGAATATCAAAGCAACCTTATTCAAGAGATTCGCGAGAACAACTATCGGCTGCAACGGGGAGAAGTCACCATTCGGCTGGCAGAGGCATTTGGCTTTTGCTGGGGGGTTGAGCGTGCCGTTGCTATGGCTTACGAAACCCGTCAGCATTTCCCAACTGAGCGCATCTGGATGACCAATGAAATCATCCATAACCCCTCTGTGAACCAACGTTTGCAGGATATGCAAGTGGACTTCATTCCATTTCTTGCAGGTGAGAAAGACTTTTCTGTCGTCGGTGCTGGGGATGTCGTGATTTTACCGGCGTTTGGTGCCAGCGTTCAGGAAATGCAGTTGCTCAATGACAAAAACTGCAAGATGGTTGATACCACCTGTCCCTGGGTATCCAAAGTCTGGAATACCGTTGAGAAGCACAAGAAAAAAGACTACACCTCAATTATTCACGGCAAGTACAAGCACGAAGAAACAGTCGCTACCAGTTCCTTTGCAGGCAAATACCTAGTGGTGCTGAATCTGAAAGAGGCACAGTACGTCGCTGACTACATTCTCAATGGCGGCAGTCGGGATGAATTCATGGCAAAATTTAGCCGCGCTACTTCAGCTGGCTTTGACCCCGATCAAGATTTAGAGCATATTGGCATTGCCAACCAAACCACTATGCTCAAGAGCGAAACCGAGCAGATTGGCAAGCTGTTTGAGCGCACGATGATGAAGAAGTATGGTCCAGCTGAGTTGAATAATCACTTCTTAAGCTTCAACACCATCTGCGATGCTACCCAAGAGCGGCAGGATGCCATGCTGGGGTTAGTAGAAGAAAAGTTAGATTTGATGGTGGTAATTGGTGGCTTCAACTCCTCCAATACTACCCAGCTACAACAAATTGCTATTGAGCGGGGTATTCCTTCTTATCACATTGATAGCGCTGAGCGGATTGGTTCAGGAAATCGGGTGGAGCATAAGCCGTTAGGGCGGGATTTGGAAGTAGTTGAAAACTGGCTTCCCCCTGGAAAAATTGTTGTAGGCGTGACTTCTGGGGCCTCGACGCCGGATAAGGTGGTGGAGGATGCGATCGAGAAGATTTTTGAGTTGAAGGCTGCGGCTGCATTGGTTTAGAGATAGTTGGGGCGACTGAAGTCGCAGCTAAACAAACAAAACCTGCCTACGCAGGTTTACGCAGTAGGGTGGGCAGTGCCCAATACTACAAGGGATTACCTCTCCCCCAACCCCTCTCCTGCAAGGCTACCGTGTATACACAAGTCTTTCTCGCCCCCTAAATCCACGCCAGTTGGTCTACTTTGGGAGACCCCAAGACCGCACTGGCTCCCCAATTCTGGGGGACTTTGAACTCCGGTTCCCCCCTTGCGTTGGGGGGGCATGGGGTCCCCTCTGGGGCAGGGGGGAGTAGGGGGGCGAAATGCAGCATTTTGAGGTTGATCAGGAGATATGTGTACACCGTAGCCTGCTCTTGAGAGGGGAGTAATACTTCCCCCTTCCCTACTAGGGAAGGGGGGCTGGGGGGGTCAGGTCTGTCTTATCCCGTGCAGTATTGGGGCAGTGCCCACCTTGCTCCATTAACGGCACTAGCGAAGCAGAGTCAACAAGCAATACTAATCGCAGCTACTTATCTCGACCCTTTTGCAGATAGTTCAATAGCAGGAAACACAACTTGATGACAGGGACAGCCCAATTTGCTGCCTCTGGGTTAATCAATCCGGCAAGAGTGATTACAACAAACTCAATAATTTTGCCTAGGGCTTTATTTCTGTTTGCTTTAGCTGAAGGTTTAGAGAGTCGCTCTGAGTTTGAACACACCCACGCTAAACCGTAAACTTCTGGGTATTCGATGGCAATTTGCAGCATCAGTTGAGCTTTCATTAGGAACTCCTAAATTCAATTGTTTTCGTTACTTTCAATTTAGGAGTTGTCAAATCGAGAAAAAATTAGCGATAAATAGAGATATATAGAAGTAAATCGGATACAGTCTTTTTCAGTGAATTCTTCAGACAATCTTGCAAAACAGCAGCGCCAGTTCTTAGAAGAAATGGCGAAACGCTATAATTTCACAGGCGATACACGGACTGTATTCCTATTTCGTTTTGATCCAGCGAACGATAGCAAAGACAATACTAGGCTGGCAGAAGCCAAAACTGACCAAATTAAATGGAATCGAGAGCCTGAAGATAAAAGGCAAAAGCTACAAGATGAGTTGGCGAATATCTGTCAGGTTTTGGAACAGCATGGCTATCCAATTGAAAAACCAAAGCGGGGGCGGCAACCTAAAGGTAAAAGTCCTTGGGAGCAAGCATCCAAATGGTTATGGGAAAAAGAATTTCCAAAATGCCAGCCAAGGCAAATTCTTGATGTACTAAGCGAAGAGGAACAAAAAGAAGCTGTTTGTCGCTTTCTGCAAAACATCGAAGACAAATTCAAGAACGTTTATCTCCTCCATCGTCAGGAGCAACCCATTGTCCTGAAAGACCAATACATTCCCATCCAGGTGACGCTGGAGAGGAAATACACTCATGCAGTTGAAACTACTTGGGGCTATGCGGAGTCAGAAGCGGAACTCAAGCGGGCTTACGCCCTTAAGGGGTTGGAGGAATCCCAGCCAAGTCAGGTGGACTGGAAAGAGGCAAAGCAACAGCATCAGCGAATCATGGTGCTTGCTGATCCAGGGATGGGAAAATCTACCCTATTGAGGATGGAGGCTGGCTTAACTGCCCAAGAAGAACGGCAGAGTTTGGCAAATAATGTCAAAAATATAGAAGATGTCACTTTTCCACTATTTCTCAGGCTTTCTGAGCTAGCTGAAGCCACCAACGAAGTCACAGCGAAACTTATTGAAGCTATCCCTAGATTAATCGAGGCGAAATATGATAAGACGTTTGCAGAAATTAAGTCCCTTTTAGTGGAGAAATTGAGAAAAGGTCAATGTATTTTGCTGTTGGATGCACTTGACGAAGTACCTAACGATAAAGAGCAGCAACAGCGAAAGCGTCTATCTGAGAAATTAAATGACTTTCTCCACAATTATCCCTGCCGCATCATCTCTACTTCTCGTATTGTTGGCTATGGTGGGGCATTTGTGCAGGGGACGAAACAAGTGGAAATTGTCCCCTTCAGTCAGAAGCAGACGGAGGATTATATTGACAAATGGTTTGACAAGGCGGCGGGATATCTGAATAATGATGCCGTTTCCGCTTCATCCTTAATTCAAGAATTGCGGAATAAACCCCAAATTCGCGGATTAGCGCAGAATCCTTTGCTGTTGTCGTTGATTTGCAGCCTGTATCAAGAAAAAGGATTAACGCTACCAGCCCGACGGGGCCAGGTGTATGAGCAAGCAGTACGCTATATGCTGGGCAAGTGGAGCAAGAAGCGCAATCCAGAATTAAATGATGCGTGGATAGATGCCAAAACGGAGTTACTTGAGGAACTTGCCTATCAATTTAGTTGTGATGGCAAAGATATTTTTACCGAGCGCGAACTCCGTCACAAGATTGATAAATACCTTCGGAGTGAGAACGCCTCTAGCGATTTTAGAGATAAGAATGCTTCTTGCCTAATTACAGAACTGTCTAAACAGGATGGTATTTTGCAAAAGTTGCATGAGGATGGGAAGCAATACCTGTTTCTGCACCGGACATTTCAGGAGTATTTGACGGCATGTTATTTGAACCAATCCAACGATAGTATCGCTAAAGCGAAAGAACATTTTTGGGAATACGAGTGGCATGAAACGTTGAGTTTACTGGCGGGATTGAGGGAAAATCCAGTTCCCTTGCTCCAAGCGATCGCTGATGAAAAGGATGATATCTTCTCGACGCTGTTGTTATTAGCGGGTCGATGCATCGCTGAATGTCAGGAGAATTCTCACCCGTTGATTGCAGAGATCATCAACAACATTTATCAGTTTTGGTGTTGCTACCCATATTTGGGGTTTATTGAATCGGTTGTAGTGGCGATTGGTCAAACGCATTCACAAATGTTTGAAAAGCTGCAAAAATCGCTTGAAAGCGAGGGTTTCAGACAGAGTGCAGTAAAGACTTTAGGTAAAGTTGGAAATCTTGCAGTGGTGGAAGCCTTAATCACAGCCCTCAGCGATAAGGACATTTTGGTTAGAAGCTATGCGGCAGAGGCTTTAGGTAAGATTGGCAGTCCCGAAGCGGTAGAAGCTTTAATCACAGCCCTCAGGGATGAATACTTAGACGTTGACGTTAGAAGAAGTGTGGCAGAGGCTTTAGGTAAGATTGGCAATCCTGAAGCAGTGGAAACCTTAATCACAGCTCTCAATCAAGAGAAAGAGCCAATTAGATCGAGTGCAGCAAAGGCTTTAGGTGAAATTGCTACCCCCCGAGTAGTTAAAGCTTTAATCACAGCCCTCAGCGATGAGGACAGTTGGGTTAGGAGCTATGCGGCAGAGGCTTTAGGTAAGATTGGCAGTTCCGAAGCAGTGGAAGCCTTAATCACAGCTTTCGGCGACGAGAACGAGAACGAGTTCGTGAGAAGGTATGCGGCAGAGGCTCTGGGTAGGATTGCTAGCCTTGAAGCAGTTTCTGTGTTAACAGCAGCTCTCAGCAATGACGACTGGGATGTTAGAGTGAGTGCGGCAGTGGCTTTAAGTAGGATGGGTACTCCTCAAATTGCTAGCTTAATCTCAGCTCTGAGCCAGAAAGATAGGGCTGTTAGACTCAAAGCGGTAGCGGCTTTAAGTGAGATTGGCACTCACCAAGCAGTTGATGCGTTAATCACGGTTCTCAGCGACGAGGAGGACGGGAATGTGAGACTCAATACGGCAGTGGCTTTAAGCAAGATGGGCACTCCTCAAGCAGTTGAAGTTTTAATTCAGACTCTCGATGATGGGTTCGGGTTCTATAGAATGATTGCAGTAGAGGCTCTAGGTGAGATTGGCAATCCCCAAGCATTGGAAGTCTTAATTCAAGCTCTCATTCATGGGGATGGGATTGTTTACGAGATGGCACTAGGGGCTTTAGGTGAGATTGGCACCTCAGAAACTTTGGCACAGCTAATCCAACTCCCTGAAATAGACATTTACGATCCTTGGATATTTCCCTCAGCAAGGACACTGGCGATTCGATTCAGAAAGGAAAGACTGCCTTTCATTCCTATCTATCCTGAGTTAGTTGCTCATCAGCAATAAGGGCAACTGCAAGTGTCTCAAAAGGGGAAGCGATCGCCCTAACGGGATGCTTTGCGATCACCTACGGCAGCAGCGGAGCTGATCGCACGTCTGTAAGGTGAAGTTCAACAGAAGCGATCGCCTCACCTTGATTTAACTGTTACTGCTAGCTGCAACCCCAATGCATCAAGCAATGCACTCAGACAATAAAATTCAATTTCTCCTTTTTCCTCTAACATCTGGTCAAGTTTGTTGTAAGATTGCTTGACTTGTTCTGAAAGCTTATCCACTCCACCCTGCGCTGCAATAACATTTTTGAGCGCTTTGCTTAACATTTTAGGGTCTCCCTCTTCTAAAACGACTTCAATGTAAGGTGCAGCTTCCAATGGGTCTTTGAGAGCTTCAATAAGTTCTTCGTGATAACTTATACTTCTATGCATCGTCTCTACTCCTATAGTCTTCCCAATATTCCTGAGCTTTGCGGATATCCTGTGCTTGAGTACTTTTATCACCGCCACACAAAAGAATAATAATTCTTGAACCTTCTTGCCCGAAGTAAATGCGGTAGCCAGAACCGTAATCTATTCTCAGTTCAAAAACCCCTTCTCCAACTGACTTATAATCTCCTAAATTACCCTCTTCAACTCGGTCCAGCCTTGCTCTAATTTTAGCCCTTGCCCTTCTATCCCGTAGAGATTCACGCCACTCAGAGAAAGGACTTCTCTCATCTGCTGTGACGTAAATCCTAATCTCCCTTGGATGTACTTCCATAATTTTCGGGACAACTCTATCAGCTTTGATCACACAAGTGGATAAATGATTGCACCTTTCTCATCACTCTCCGCTATGGTGCGATCGCCTCATCCCTCGAATTAATCTTCATCCCCCACAGGACAATACACGATAAGAGAAAAGACTGGAGAGAAGGGATCGTCCTAATAGGATACTTTGCGATCGCCTACGGCACCAGCGTTAGCGTAGCGAGGGGTTAGCCTAGCTGTCGCATTTCCCTAGGTGAAGTTTGACGAAGCGATCGCATCAATCATTTATAACGCTATAGCCTGGAAATACTCTGGATAAATCAAGGGACAAATTCGGAAAGCTAGGGATGGGAACAATAGTATTGGGTAGAAAAACTTGTTTGCTGGCATAACCAAAATTGCCTTGCAAGTCTTGATAAGGTTGAGTGTGAACTTCCAGGCAACTTGCTACCAGATTGAATATCCAATAATCAGAAATTCCAGATTCAGCGTAGAGTGATAACTTGACTTCTTGGTCATACTTTAGCGTAGAATCTGCAACCTCAATTACCAGTAAAATATCATCTGGACTGGGATGACCTGATAGATAATCATCAGGACGATAACGTGCAATTACTAAATCGGGTTCAGGTTCACTATTGGGTCGTAGAGTAATCGGTTCCTGTCCTCGCACGATTCCACGTTCTTGCAGCAGCGTAACCAGTTCCCGAACCAAACGTGTATTGCAAACAGTGTGAGGCGTTCCTTTAGCAACCATTTGCATGAGTTCTCCACGAATTAACTCCACCCGGTCATTTTCCGTGAAAAATCCCAATTCAATGAGACGATGATAGTCCTCTATAGTAAAACGTTTCGGAGTAACAGCACTGAAAGCAACCATAGATAG